>CANJSR010000121.1 GCA_947476855.1 Acetobacteraceae bacterium | reverse complement strand
GGCCGGCCGATCTTCGTGAACACGCTGTTCTCCTGCCTCGCGACGGTTGATGAGCAGACCAGCTTCCGCTCGGTCTGGCAGCCGAAGTTCATCTCCGAACTGCGGCCCGAGGATCGCTGCCACCTGAACGGTCTGGCCATGGATGGTGGCCGCCCGCGCTACGTCACCGCCGCTGGCACGACCGACAAGGCGCGCGGCTGGCGGGAGGAACGGACCGGCGCCGGCTGCGTCATTGATGTCCCCAGCCAGGAGATCGTGGCGACGGGCCTGACCATGCCGCACTCCCCGCGCCTGCATGGCGGCAAGCTGTATGTCTGCAACGCGGGGACCGGGGAACTGGGGGAGGTCGAGATCGCGTCAGGACGCTTCAATCCGATCGCCTTCTGCCCCGGCTTTGCCCGCGGCCTCGCGTTCCTGGGCAACCACGCGGTCGTCGGCCTGTCCCTGCCGCGCCAGCACAAGGATTTCTCCGGCCTGCCACTGGATGAGCGGCTGAAGCAGGAGGGCAAGCAGCCGCAATGCATGGTGCAGGTGATCAACATGAACACCGGGGCGACGGACCATTGGCTCGCGCTGGGTGGCGTGGTGCGGGAACTTTACGACATCGCCAGCGTCCCCGGCGTGCGGACGCCCATGGGGGTCGGCTTCGCGCAGGGCCAGATCAACCGGCTGATCAACCGCGGGCCGACCATGAGCCTGGATGACCTGATCGGAGACGCGGCCTGAGCGAGGATGTCCGCGACCGGCTGAACCAGGCGATCACGCTGCTGGATCGCGGAGACCTGGCCGCCGGTTGGGCCGCCTATGACGCGAGGCTCGACCATCCGGGCTGGGTGCCCTGGGCGGTGCGGGAGTCGATCACGCGCCACCGCGACCGCATGCTGAAACCGGGCGATCCGTTGGACGGGCGGCGGATCGTCGTGTTCACCGAGCAGGGGCTGGGCGACACGATCATGTTCGCCCGGTACCTGCCCTTGTTGGCGGCGCGGGGGGCGCATGTGACGCTCGCCTGCCCCCCTGTCCTGGCGCCGATCATGGCGCGGATGGCGGGGATCGAGACGCTGCTGACCCCGCCGGCCGATCATCCCGATGGCAAGCTGAACCTCTCGGCCGTTGCGTTCGATGCCTTTGTGCCCCTGATGAGCCTGCCGCATGTGTTCGGCACGACCGAGGCGACGATCCCGGCCGATGGTCCCTATCTGCGCGCGGACCCGGCGCGGGTGGCCCAATGGCGCGCGCGGTATGAGGCTTCGGGGCGGCCCGGGCATCGGCGCGTGGGGATCGTGTTCCAGGCCAATCCGTCCGCGCGCAACGCCGCACAACGGTCCCTGGGGTTGGGCGACGTGGCTCGGATCGCGCGGGTGGCCGGGATCGATCTGGTGAACCTGCAGCATGGCGCGCCAGGCCGAGCGCTGGCGGCGTCGGTGGAGGGGGTGATCGACGTGACGGCGGAGAATTTGGCGCTGGACGCCTATGCCGACGCGGTGGCGGCGACGGACCTGCTGATTAGCGTGGACACGCTGGCCGCGCATTGCGCGGGGGCGATGGGGCATCCGGTCCGGGTGGCCCTGCCTGCGCCGGCGGACTGGCGCTGGGGGCGGGATGCGACCACGACGGCCTGGTATTCGTCGGCTGCGCTGTTCCGGCAGGCGGGGGGCCGGGGGTGGGATGACGTGGTGGCTGGGTTGTGCACGGTGGGGTGATTGGCTGCTCTCCCGTCACCCCGGGAACGGTTTGGCTTCGGCAGGTCCATCCCTATTCCAGGCCATCGCACCCAATTCGGGGCTGGTGCCTCCCGTCCTGGCCGGGCTGAACCGGCCATCGCCAGGGGAGCCGTCGATGGGTTTTCTCATGATTCCAAACGGGTATGTGCTTGGCAATGGGCGGGTCAGGCCCGCCCATGACGGAAAGAAGCTAAATGCGATTGCTCTGGCCTCTGCCATCTCCCCGTTGACGAAACCTACTCACGGGTAGAATTATCCTCCCACCAGTAGGGAGATCGTCAAATGGCAGGCTTAAAACCCATGACCGTCCTGTATCCGGTCATGCCCGCAAAGGATGAAGCCGAGCGCGCGGCGCTGCGGCCGATCGGTCGGAACAGGGATCTGTATCAATCGGCCATTCATGGGGCGACCGACATCGTCAAGGCCGCCGATGAGATGGGCATCTGGGGCGCCGGCACGATCGAGCATCACTTCTGGTCCGAGGGCTACGAAGTCGCCCCCTCCCCCGGTCCGGTGCAGGCCTATTGGGCCGCCATGACCAAGAACATCAACATCGGTGTCCTCGGCTACGTCCTGGCGACGCACAACCCAATCCGGGTGGCCGAGGAAACCGCCGTCATCAACCATCTGGCGCGCGGGCGCAGCTTCGTCGGCCTCGCCCGCGGCTATCAGTCCCGCTGGACGAACGTCCTCGGCCAGCATTTCGGCACCAAGGCCACCAAGTCGCCCTCCGCCGCGATCTACAATCCGGCCACGCAGGGCGCGGGCTACTCGACCGCCACGACGGTCGCCAACGACACCGACGACGACCGGATGAACCGGGAAATCTTCGAGGACCACGTCGACCTGCTGCTGAAGGCCTGGACGCAGGAGAGCATCGACCACAACTCGCCCCGCTGGCAGGTGCCGTTCCCCTACAACACCGGCGTGACCGACTGGCCGCTGGCGCGCGCGGGCGTCACCCAGAAGTTCGGCGCCCCGGGGGAGGTCGACGCGAACGGCGCGACCCGGCGCGTGGTGGTCGCTCCGGCGCCCTATACGCAGCCGCATCCGCCGGTGTTCCTGGCGGGGTCTGGCAGCCCGGAGACGATTTCCTTCGCCGGCAAGCACGGGTTCATTCCGACCTACTTCACCAACATCCAGTCCGCCGGCCCGCTGGCCGACATCTACCGCAAGGCGGCGGCGGCGGGCGGGCGTTCCTTCGGCCCCGGGCAGAACCAGTGCATGGTGCGCTGGATCGAGATCGGCAAGACGAAGGAAGACGCGCTCCAGCGGATCAAGGACTATGACCTTGATATCTGGAAGAACTTCTACGCCGCGATGGGCCGCCGCCAGGTCGAGAACGACGACTATCTGGGCTCTCTGATCAACTCCGGCCTGTTCCTGTTCGGCACGGTGGATGAGGTGCGGGCCGAACTGGTCAAGCAGTGGCAGGTCTTCCCGGCGGAATACATCACGCTGATCAACCACTTCGCCCAGACCCCGGCTGGCGTGGTGATCGAGACGCTGGACACGTTCCAGCGCCAGATCAAGCCGGCCCTGGACGAGGTGATCTTCAACGCCAACCGCCAGGCGGCGGAGTAATCCCGGCGCCCCTGGATCACCGATCCGGGGGCGTTCCCGCCCGTTCCGCGAACGGACAATTCCCCCGTTCGGCGTCGCAAATCCGCCCGCCCGCGCTGCTGCACAACCCCGGCCCGCAGGCCCGCGCATGCCGCACCAGACCAGCCAGCGCCGCGATGAAGCCAGGGTCCGAGCCCTGAGTAGGCACGCGGTAGTACCCCGGCACGCCGGCCTTTTCCGCCAGTTCCCGATACTCGATGTCCAGTTCGACCAGTGTTTCCGAGTGCTCGGAGACGAAGGCGATCGGCACGACCACGACCGCGGTCCGGTCATGACCCGCGCGCTCGACCTCCTCATCGGTCGAGGGACCGATCCATTTCTGCGGTGTGGCGCGCGACTGGTAGCAGATCGTCCAGTCGATATCCGTCCGGCCCCAGGCGGCCATCACGGCGGCGACCGTCTGCTCAATCTGCCACTGGTAGGGGTCGCCGGCCTTGACGATCGACTCGGGCAGTCCGTGGGCCGAGAACAGGACGCGCACCCCGGTGGCCGGATCGACCTCGGCCCGCGCCTGGTCGTACGCGGCGGAGAGCAACCCCGCCGTCGCGGCCGCGAAGGCCGGATCGGTCGGGTAGCAACACAGCGTCGTGGTCGGCGCGACCAGCCCGGCCTGCGCCGCCGCCGCGCGCCAGGCGGTCAGGGAGCTCCCGGTCGTCGTCGTGGAATACTGCGGATAGAGCGGCAACAGCACGACCTCATCCGGTCCCCAAGCCTTCACGTCCCGCGCGGCTTCCAGGCTGAATGGGTGCCAGTAGCGCATGGCGATGAAGCACTTGGCGTCGATCTCCGGCAGCGCTTCCTCCAGCGCCACGGCCTGCTCCTGGGTCAGCCCCAGCAGCGGCGACTTTCCACCCAGCAGCGCATAGTTCGCGGTCGCGGGCTTGAGGCGGGAGCGCGTGATGATCCGCGCCAGCAACGGGCGTACGAAGAATGGCACCCGCAGGATGGCTGGGTCCCGGAACAGATTCAAAAGGAAGGGCTTGATCGCCGCGGGGCTGTCGGGGCCGCCCAGGTTGAACAGGACAATGGCGACCTTGCGGGGCTGCGTCACGGCGATCCTTCCGAATGGGAGAGCGATAGGTCAGATGCGGAAGCGGATCGGACAAGGGGGGAGAAGCCGATTTCCTCCCCCCGCGTGCCCCTATTTCCCGCGCAGCGCGTACCAGGGATGCGGCATGCCCGGCGTCTTCACCCGCAGCGTGTAGACGGACGTGCTGGCCGTGAACATCAGCGTCCGGAGGTCGGGTCCGCCGAAGGCGACGTTGGCGCAGACCTCGGGTGTTTCGATCACGCCGATCAGGCGGCCATCCGGGGCATAGACCCAGGTGCCATTGGTGCCGGTGCAGAACACCCGCCCGGCCTGGTCCACCTTCATGCCGTCCGGAACGCCGTTCGTGCCCTCGGCCGACATGTCGGCGAAGACCCGCCGGCGCACCGCGCGGCCCGCAGCGTCCAGCTCCACCGCGTGGATATACTGCGTCCAGCGCGTGTTGGCGGCGTACAGCGTCCGCCCATCCGGGGACAGCGCCAGGCCGTTCGGATACTCGAAATGCGCGACCACGCTGATCGAGCCATCCGGCTTCAGCCGATAGATCGACGCGTTATCGAGTTCCCGGTCCTTCGCCGGCACCCGCAGCGAGGGATCGGTGAACAGCAGGTCCCCGTTGGCGCAGCAGATCACGTCGTTCGGGCGGTTGAACCGCTTGCCCTCGAACCGGTCGACCAGGACGGTGACGGTTCCATCATGCTCGGTGCGGGTCAGGCGCTTGGCCTCGCCCTCGCACATCACCAGCCGGCCTTGCAGGTCGAAGGTCGTGCCGTTGCCGCCGATGGTTTCGCGCACCAGCTCGTGCTTCTGGCCGAGGGTGATCCGGTACAGCTTCGAATCCCGGATATCGGTGAAATAGAAGAAACCGTCCGGATGCCACAACGGCCCCTCGGCAAAGACGAAGCCGCCGGCGACCTTCTCGAACGCCGTGGTTTCCAGGATGTCGGACAGTGTTTCCATCGTTACGCCCTCCCCATGATCGGCGGTCCCGCCGCCCTGGCGTGATCGTGCCCTTTCGCAGGGTCCTGTCAAACCCCCAAGGTCGCGCTTGCCAGCACCGCCGCTTCACCGCTAGCTGTGGCACGCGGCGGCATTCGAACGGAGGCACTCGTCTGGATGACACTGGAAATCCGTCCCGGCATCACGGTGCGTCGCCCGCGACGGGAGGTCGCGGCGGTGATCTTCGACCCGCGCTACGACGAATCCTGGATGGAGACGCTGCGCTCGGTCGACCCCGAGGATGTGGAGCCCCAGAATGGCGCGGATCAACCCCGGCTGATCCGATTCCTGCTGCGCGACGTCGTGGTCTGGATGCGGGAAACCAGCCGCGAGCCCGGTCGCTTCGTCGAATTCGAGTCGGATGAACCCTACAAGCTGTGGATACGCCAGGACCTGGAAAGCATCCCCGAGGGGACACTGGTCCGCATGCGCATCCGGGTGGCGCTGACCGGCCTGCCGCGGCTGCTGAGCCCGCTGGTGTACCGCCGCCTGCGCCGCTCGGTGATCGGTGACCTGGAAGCGCTGAAGGCCCTGGTGGAGAACAGCCCGCATCGGGGCATGGCCGCGGCCCGCCCGGCCGAACCGCCGGCGGAGGCCGCGGGACCCGGGCCGGCCCTTGCCGAACCGGCTGCCATCCCATCGGTGGCGGTGCCGCCCGTTGCCCCCCCGCCCGCGGCCCCCGCCGAACCACAGGCCGCCCCGCCGGCGGCAGGTCCGTCTGCCGCGCAGAAGCCTTCCGCCACGCTGGCCTCGGCGCCCAAGCTGGCGGTGCCGTTGAAGCCGGCCAGGCGGCCAACGACGAACTGGTAGGCTATTCGGCGGGTGCTTCGTGGCGGATCGCGCGCCGCCGTCGCCCGGCCAGCCGCTCCAGCGCCAGATAGATCACCGGGGTCGTGTACAGCGTCAGCACCTGGGACACGACCAGCCCGCCGATGATGGAGATGCCGAGGGGGACCCGGAACTCCGACCCCGTGCCCGAGCCGAGAGCGAGTGGGACGGCACCGAGAAGGGCCGCCATGGTGGTCATCATGATGGGGCGGAAGCGTTCCAGGCAGGCCTCATGGATCGCGGCGAAGGGGGACAGGCCGCGTTCCCGCTCCGCCTCCAGCGCGAAATCCACCATCATGATCGCGTTCTTCTTCACGATCCCCATCAACAGAATGATCCCGATCATCGCCATCAGGGTCAGTTCCGTGCCGGTCGCCCACAGCGCCAGCAGCGCCCCCAGCCCGGCCGAAGGCAGGGTCGAGAGGATCGTCAGCGGGTGCAGCAGGCTCTCATACAGCACGCCCAGGACGATATAGATCGAGAAGACGGCCGCCAGCAGCAGGACCGGGGAACTCATGGGCGAACCGGCCAGCATGCGGGCGTTGCCGGCGAACTCCCCGCGGACGCTGTCGGGCATCCGCATCTCCCGCACCGCGGTCTCGACCAGTTGCGTGGCATCGCCCAGCGATGTGCCCGGCGCCAGGTTGAAGCTGATGGTGGAGGCCGGCAACTGGCCCTGATGGCGCACGGCGAGCGGCGCGTACCCACGCTCGAACCGCGCAACCGTGGACAGCGCGACCTGCCGCCCGCCGGAGGCGCCGACATAGACCCGGTCGAGCGCGGTCGGGTCGGTCTGCAGGGCCGGATCGATCTCCAGCACCGCGCGGTACTGGTTGCGCTGGGCGTAGATGATCGAGACCTGGCGCTGGGCGAAGGCATTGTTCAGCGCCAGGTCGATATCCATCACCCGCACGCCCAGGCGCGCGGCGGCGTCGCGGTCGATCACCACCTTCACCTGCGGGCCGGCGCGGTCCTGGTCGGAGGTGACGTCGGCCAGGCCCGCGGTCTGGCGCAGCCGGTCCTGCAACGCGGCCGTCCAGGTCCGCAACGCCTCCAGGTCCTGGCTGATCAGCGCGTACTGGAACTGCGACCCGCCGGTCCGCCCGCCGCCACGCAGATCCTGCGCCGAGACCAGGAAGGTCTGGATGCCCAGGACTCGGAACAGTTGCGGACGCAGCCGAGCGATCACCGCCTCGGAGGATTCCTTCCGCTCCGCCAGTGGCTTGAGCGTGACAGTCAGGCTGGCGCGGTTCATCGCGCTCCACCCGCTGCTGACCCCGACGGTGGAGGTGACATGGGCGACCGCGGGGTCGCGCTGGATGACGGCGATCACCGCGCGCTGGCGCGTCTCCATCGTCTGGAAGGAGATGTTGGGGTCGGCCAGGGTCGAGCCGGTGATGATGCCGGTGTCCTGGATCGGCAGGAACCCTTTCGGCACGACCATGTACAGCCGCACAGTCACCGCCAGGATCAGCAGCGTGAGCAGCAGCATCAGCCCCTGGTGCGACAGCGCCCAGCCCAATGTGACCGCGTAGAACCGCCGCATGCCGCGCTGCATCGCCTCCAACCCGCGCCAGAACAGGCCGCGCGGCGCATGGATGTCGGTGGGTCGCATGAACCGCCCGCACAGCATGGGCGTCAGGGTCAGGGAGACGACGGCCGAGATCCCGATCGCCAGCGTCAGGGTCAGGGCGAATTCATGGAACAGCCGCCCGATGACGCCGCCCATGAAGATCAGCGGAATGAACACCGCGACCAGGGAGATGCTGATCGAGACGACGGTGAAGCCGATCTGGCGGGCGCCCTCGATCGCGGCGCGCAAGGGGGGCGAGCCACGCTCGATATGGCGGACGATGTTCTCGATCATCACGATCGCGTCGTCGACGACGAAGCCGACCGCGATGGTCAGCGCCATCAGGGAGAAGTTGTTGATCGTGTAGTCGAAGAACCACATCCCCGCGAGCGTGCCGCACAGCGCCAGCGGCACGGTGACGACGGCGGCGATGGTGGGCACCAGGCGGCGCATGAACAGCGCCACGACCAGCACGACCAGGGCGACCGAGATCATCATGGTGAACTGGATGTCGGCGACATTGGCCCGGATGGTCGCGGTGCGGTCGGCGACCATCGCCACGTCGATCCCGGCGGGCATCCAGGTGAGCAGTTGCGGCAGCAGGCTCTTGATGGTGTCCACCGTCTCGATGACGTTGGCGTCCATGTCCTTGGTGATCGTCAGCAGGATCGCGGGGTTGGAACCGTTCCAGGCCGACAGCCGGCTGTTGGCCACGCCGTCGACCACGGTCGCGACATCGGACAGCCGGACCACGCCGCCACCCCGCGGGGCGCGGATCACCAGGTCCTCGAATTCGGCCGCGCTGGTCATCTGGTGATTGAGCGTGACGGTCTCGGCGGTCGTGTCCCCCTGGAAGGATCCGGTCGCGCCCATGACATTGGCGGCGCGCACGGCGGTGTAGACATCCTGGCCCGACATCCGGACAGCCGAGAGCCGCACGGGATCGAGCTGGATGCGGACCGCCGGTTTCTCCGCCCCATTGACGGTGATCTGGGAGACGCCTGGCACCTGCGCCAGCCGCTGTGCCAGGACGGTGTCGACGGCGTCGTAGATCTGCGCGGTGGACAGTGTCTCGGACGACAGCGCGAGCGCCATGATGGGCGCGGCGGCCGGGTTGAACTTCCGGTAATAGGGCCGGCGCGGCAGGTCGGATGGCAGGTCGGCGGTGGCCGCGTTGATTGCCGCCATCACATCGGCCGCGGCCCCATCGATGTCGCGGTCGATGTCGAACTGGATGACGATCGAGGTGTTGCCGATCGAGGAGGTCGAGGTGATCTCGGTCACGCCCGCGATCTCCCCGAGGCGCCGCTCGAGCGGGGAGGCGACCGAGGCCGCCATCGTGTCCGGGTCCGCCCCCGGCCGGCTGGCCATGACGACGATGGTCGGAATGTCGACGCGCGGCAGGGCCGAGATCGGCAGGAACCAGTAGGCGACGACCCCGGACAGCAGCAGGCCGAACGCCAGCAGCATGGTGGCGACGGGCCGAGCTATGAAGGGGGTGGAGATCTCCATCGGTCAGGGTGCGGAGGGGGAAGATGCACAGACTCCCCCCCTCCCCTTGAGGGAGAGGGCCGGGGGGAGGGGTCGATACCCCCCAGTCCGTGCCGCGATACCCCTCCCCCCGGCCCCCTCCCTCAAGGGGAGAGGGGGAAGCGTTCTCTGTCCCAACGACACGGGGAGACGGGCGTGGTGTCCACCCCCCCTCATTCAGCGGCCGCCGGCTGGATCCTCGGGCCCGCAATCCGGCGCCAGACCCGATCGAACGCCAGATAGATCGCCGGGGTCGTGTAGAGCGTCAGGAACTGCGACAGCAGCAGCCCGCCAATGATCGTCACTCCCAGCGGCCAGCGCAGCTCCGACCCCGCCCCATGCCCCAGCACCAGCGGCACCGCGCCCAGCAGAGCGGCCAGGGTCGTCATCATGATCGGGCGGAACCGCAGCAGGCAGGCCTCGCGCATCGCGTCCTCGGGGGTCGCGCCCTCGCGCTCCGCCTCCAGCGCGAAATCCACCATCATGATCGCGTTCTTCTTCACGATCCCCATCAGCAGCACGATCCCGACCAGCCCGACCAGCGACAGGTCAGCCCCGCAGATCATAAGCGCCAGCAGCGCCCCGATCCCGGCGGAGGGCAGCGTGGACAGGATCGTCACCGGGTGGATCCAGCTCTCGTACAGCACCCCCAGCACGATATAGATCACGATGACCGCGGCCAGGATCAGCCAGGGTTCGGCGGCAAGCGACTTCTGGAACTCGGCCGCGTCGCCGGCATAGCCGCCGATGATCGCCTCGGGCATGCCGAGGTCGGCGCTGGCCCGCGCGATCGCCTCCATCGCCTTGTTCAGCGACGACGACCGATCGACATCGAAGCTGAGCGTCACCGAGGGGAACTGCGACTGGTGCGTCAGGACCAACGGCGCCGTCGTCTGTTCAAACCGAGCGATCGCGGCCAGGGGCACCTGAGCACCCCCAGCACCAGGCACCCGCAGCAGCCGCAGGGCCGCCGGATCGCGCTGCCAGTCCGGATCGGCTTCCAGCACCACGCGATACTGGTTGGCCTGGCCGAAGATGGTCGAGACCTGGCGCTGGCCGAAACTGTCATACAGCGTGTCCTGCACCGCCTGCATCGACACCCCGAGCCGCATCGCCAGCGCCCGGTCGACGACGACCCGGGTGCGGAACCCGTCATTCTGCTGGTCGGAGGCGACGTTCCGCAGCTCCGGCAAGGCCCGCATCCGCTCCAGCAGCCGCGGCGCCCACAGCGCGAGGCGGTCGGCGTCGGTGTCCATCAGCGTGTACTGGAACTGCGTGCGGCTCATGCGCGTGCCGATTTGGATGTCCTGCACGGGCTGGAACCAGGCGGTGATGCCGGGGATATCGGCGATCGCGGCGTTGAAACGGGCGATCACCACGCTGGCGGCGTCTCGTTCGGCGACCGGCTTCAGCGCGATCGTCAGCCGCCCGGCATTCGGCGTCGCGTTGATCGTGCCGGCGCCGACGAAGGACACGACGCCCGTCACCGCCGGATCGGCCTGGATGCGTTCGGCGACGCGGGTCTGCAATTCCACCAGGCGGGGAATGGAGATGCTCTGTTCCGCCTCGGTCACCGCGATCACCATCCCGGTGTCCTGCACCGGCATGAACCCCTTGGGCACGATCAGATACAACCCGACCGTCCCAGCGAGCGTCCCAACCGCGATCACCAGCACCAGGCGCTCGTGCCGGAAGCTCCAGCGCAGGCTGGCGCGGTAGGCGTCCAGCACGTACTCGAACCCCGCCTCGGTCCAGCGCGCGAAGCGACCGGGCCGTTCCTCATGCGCCGGACGCAGCATCCGCCCGCACATCATCGGCGTCAGGGTCAGCGACACGACGGCCGAGACGATCACCGCGACCGATAAGGTCACCGCGAACTCATGGAACAGGCGCCCGACGACGCCGGTCATGAAAAGCAGAGGGATGAACACCGCGATCAGCGAGACGGTCAGGGAGATGATGGTGAACCCGATCTCCGCCGCCCCGCGATACGCCGCCTCCAACGGCCGGACACCCTTTTCGATGTGACGGACCACATTCTCGATCATCACGATCGCGTCATCGACGACGAACCCGGTCGCCACGGTCAGCGCCATCAGGGACAGATTGTCGAGCGCGAAGCCCAGCAGATGCATCACCCCGAACGTCCCGATCAGGGAGATCGGCAGCGCCAAAGCCGGAATGAACGTCGCACGAGGCGAACGCAGGAACAGGAAGATCACCCCCACCACGAGCACGATCGCCAGGGCCAGCGTGTACTGCACCTCCGCCACAGAGGCGCGGATCGTCTCGGTCCGGTCGGCGACGATCTGGAGGTTGATGCCGTTCGGCAAGGCCTGGCGCATGCGCGGCAGGTTTTCCTTGATCGCCTCCACCGTGCCCACGATGTTGGCGCCCGGCTGGCGCTGCACGTCCAGCACCACGGCGTCGATACCGTT
>CANJSR010000120.1 GCA_947476855.1 Acetobacteraceae bacterium | reverse complement strand
TGCGTTGCGGATCAATCGTCTGAACGGGGACTGGGACGCTTATTGGGCGGCGCTGGCCGACAGGCCGTCGGCACCCGCCAATCTCAACCAGCCAGAAGCGTCATCGAACGCCGCCGCTTGATCCCACAACTTTGGTTCGCACCCGGCGCGGACTTCCTCGTTGACATAATGGCTTTTCGCCGCGTTGGGCGAGGCGAGCAGGACCAGCGCCGCCGAGCCCGCCAGCGCTTTCTCCGTCGCCGGTCCCAGTTTCTCCCCCGTGGGGAAATCCACCCGGTCGTGGAAGATCGGCGACAGCGTGTCCGGAACGGGGCCGAGCCTGGTGGGCCGGCCGCGATGGTCTTCGGGGATACGCAGCGCTTCCAGCCGCTTGCGCCAACGACGCGCGGCCTTGGCGTCGGCGTGGCTGTAGGACAGGAACGCGCGATAGGTCACGGCAGGCGGGTCGGACAAGGGGGACATCCCGGCGCTATGGCGGGCAGTTTAGGGGATCATGTCGGGGTTGTCATGGCGGTGGGGATTGGGGGGCAGGGCTCCGGGTGGCGGTGTGCTTGGCGATGGCCGGGTCGGGGCCCGGCCATGACGGAAGGGGGGTCTGGGGGTCGCCCTTCCGGCGGTGCCGTGGTTGGTCCCCGGGACAAGCCCGGGGATGACGGAATTGGGCCCGGGATGACGAAAATGGGGCCTGGGGATGACGGTGTTTGCGGGGCGCCGCCTCGATGGTGCCCTCCCCCTAAGCGTTCGTAATCCCCCCATCCACCGTGATCGTCTGCCCGGTGACATAGCTCGAGTCCGCGGAACACAGGAACCGGATCACGGACGCGACCTCCGCCGGCTGGCCGAAGCGTTGCAGGGGGATTTCCTGGCGGTAGCTGTCGCCGCGTTCGGCGATGATTTCCTCCGCCATGCGGGTTTCGATCACCCCGGGGGCGACGGCGTTGACCAGGATGTCGGGGGCGCATTTGCGCGACAAGGCCCGCACCATCCCGACAATCCCCCCCTTCGCCGCGGCATAGGGCACACGCTCGGCGCTGCCCCGGCGAAAGGCGACCGAGCTTGCGAAGACCATCCGCGCCGGCCCCCGCCGGTCGAACCGGGTCTGGAACGCCACCGCCATGTCATAGGCGTTCGTCAGGTTGGCGGCGATGGCGCGGTTCCACACGCCATGGTCTTCGGGGTCGAGGGCATCGCGTTCAAACACCCCGGCCAGGTGGATCAGCGCATGGACGGGCGCGCCGGCGGCGTCCAGGGCGGCGGCACAGGCGGCGGGGGTATCCAGGGCGGAGACGAAGGTGGCCAGGCGGACGCGGCCGAGCGTGTCCCTCGCCTGGTCGAGGCGTTCGGCGTTCTGGTCCACCAGGACCACATGGCCACCCCGGTCCATGAGCTGGCGCGCGGTCTCGACCCCGATGCCGCCGGCCCCGCCGGTGATGACGATACGCTTGCCGGTGAATTCAACCATGGGTGATCCCGCCGTCTCAGAAACCGCGATGGTAGCCGATCCAGGGGAGTCACGACCAGGGCAACAGGCCCCCCGTTGCCAGGGTCCCGCCAATCCGCTTCCATGGAGGCTCGGATCATCCCATCAGGAGCCAGTCATGCGCGTCACCGTCGTGCAGATGAACCCAGGCGCCAACAAGGACGAGAACATCGCCCAGGCTCGCCGCCTGATCGAGGGCGCCGTCGCCGAGGATCGCCCCAACATCGTCAGCCTCCCCGAGGTCTGGTCGTCGCTGGGCGGCGACCGCGCCAGCCGCATGGCGAACGCGGAGGACCTGCCACCGCAGGGGTCGAATGAGCCCGGCGGGCCGGCTTATGAGTTCATGCGAGAGGTCGCCCGCAACGCCAAGGTCCACGTCCATGGCGGCTCGATCATCGAGAAGGGGCCGGAGAAGCTGTTCAACACGACCGTGGTGTTCAACCCGGACGGGACGGAACTGGCGCGCTATCGGAAGATGCATCTGTTCGACATCGTGGCGCCGGATGGCACCGGGTATCGGGAGAGCAACACCTACGGCGCGGGTGATGAGATCGTGACGTATGAGGCGGACGGCGTGAAGGTCGGCTGCGCGATCTGCTACGACATCCGCTTCCCCGACCTGTTCTGGGAGCTGCGCGCCCAGGGCGCCGAACTGATCTTCCTGCCGAGCGCGTTTACGCTGGCGACGGGCAAGGATCATTGGGAGACGCTGTTGAAGGCGCGCGCGATCGAGACTCAGTGCTGGTTCGCCGCCCCCGCGACCTGGGGCAAGCACCTGGAGGGCAAGGGGGCGGAGCGGTTCACCTACGGTCACTCGCTGGTCGTTGATCCGTGGGGGCATGTGACAGCCAAGGTCCCGGATGGCGTTGGTTGGGCGACGGCTCGGCTTGATCCGAAGGTGACGGCGCGGGTGCGCCGCGACATGCCCGTGCTGGAACATCGGAAACGCATGTGACGCTTCCCGCTCTGTTGGCTGCTGCTCCGATGGTCGAGCCCCGCGTGTGGGTGGCTGGAGAGATTGCGTTCCTCGCATCCAATTCCCCCTTGGCGCAGGAGGCGCGGGCCGACCTGATCAGCCGGTATGGGGAAAGCTCGTTCGAAACGGCAAGCATCGTCGTTGCCCTGGGCGGTGACGGGTTCATGCTGGAGACGATCCACCGTGTGCTGACGCGGGGGTTGCCGGTCTACGGGATGAACCGCGGGTCGGTTGGTTTCCTGATGAACGCCTACAGCGCGGACGACCTGCTGGACCGGCTGACCAAGGCTCAGGCGGCGGTGCTGCATCCGTTGCGGATGAACGCGGTTACCGTGACCGGGCAGCGGGAGGAGGCGCTGGCGTTCAACGAGGTCAGCCTGCTGCGGCAACTGCGCCAGGCGTCGAAAATCCGGATCACCATCGATGGGCGCGTGCGGCTGGCGGAGCTGTCCTGCGACGGAGTCCTGATCTCCACCCCCGCCGGATCGACCGCCTATAACCTGTCGGCCCACGGCCCGATCGTGCCGCTGTCGGCCAATCTGTTTCCGCTGACCCCGATCAGTTCGTTCCGGCCCCGGCGCTGGCGCGGTGCCCTGCTGCCCAGTTCGGCGCGGGTGCTGTTTGAGGTGCTGGAGGTCGACAAGCGCCCTACCGCGGCCGTCGCGGACTTTACCGAGGTGCGCGATGTCGTTTCGGTCGCGGTTCGGGAGGATCGCGATGTCAGCGTTACGGTGCTGTTCGACCCCGACCAGGGATTGTCGGAACGGATCATCGCGGAACAATTCACCGTCTGAGTCCAAGGAAGAAACGCCATGACCACACCCCTGCCCACAGCCAGGCCCGAGGAAGTAGGCCTGTCCCCCGCCGCGCTGGATCGCCTGTCATCCGCCATCAAGGACCGTGTCGCGAGCGGCCATGTGCCCGGCGCCGTCGCTTTGGTCGCCCGCCACGGCAAGGTCGCGTATTTCGAGAGCTTCGGCGCTGCCAACCCGGTGACCGGCGCGCCGATGGGGAATGATTCGATCTTCCGGATCTACTCCATGACCAAGGCGGTCGTGTCCGTCGGAATCATGATGCTGTGGGAGGAAGGGCGCCTGCTGCTGGGCGACCCGATCGAGAAATACCTGCCCGAGTTCGCCTCCATGAACGTGGGGGTGATCAAGGGGGACACGCTGGAGACGGTGCCGGCCAACCGGTCCATCACCGTGCAGGACCTGCTGCGGCATACCTCGGGCCTGACCTATGAGTTCCGCGGCAACTCCCTGGTCCACAAGACCTACATGGACGCCCGCGTGATGCGGTTGAAGCAGACCAACACCGACCAGTCGCAGATGCTGGCCAAGCTGCCGTTGCTGCATCAGCCGGGCGCGCGCTGGGAATACAGCCGGTCCACCGACGTGCTGGGGCGGTTGATCGAGGTGATCGCCGGCCAGACGCTCGGCGTCTTTCTGGCCGAACGCATCCTGGGGCCGCTGGGGATGACAGATAGCGGGTTCTCGGTGCCCGAGAAGGATCACGGCCGCATTGCCGAACCCTTCGCCAAGGACCCGGAGAACGGGACCGACATCTCCCTGCTCGACGTGAAACGGACAGCGCTTTTCGAGTCCGGCGGCGGCGGCATGGTTGCCACGACGATGGACTATGCCCGGTTTCTGGCGATGCTGCTGGGTAATGGGAAGTTGAGCGACACCAGGCTGCTGGGGCGGAAGACGATCGAGTTGATGACGGCCGACCACCTGGGCACCGTGACCGGGCCGGCCGACCTGCTGCCGCCGGGCCATGGGTTCGGGCTGGGCTTCGCGGTGCGGACCGCCGCGGGCATGGCGCCATTCCCCGGATCGGTGGGCAACTACTACTGGGGTGGGGCGGCCGGGACGACGTTCTGGGTCGATCCGGCGGAACGTCTTTTCGCGGTGATGATGATCCAGGCGCCGGTGCAGCGGGAATACTACCGGTTGCTGTTCCGCGATCTGGTCTACGCGGCGATCGCGGATTGATTGGGGTGGTGGCGTAGGGGGGGTCCGCTATCTCGTCGTGGCGGGCGAAGGCCCGCCATCTACGACTTTGCTGATGTGAACAACAGGAAAGTCGTGGGTGGTGGCCGTTCGGCCACCATGACGAGGTCACGACGACAAGAGCCCTCGCCATCTGGGATGATCCGCCCGGAGACTTCGGGAGAGTCCCCCTACGCCTCCGCCAGCACGCTTTCGGGCACGCGGCCCAAGCGTTCCCTGTGGATACGCTCGTATATCTTCGCGCGTTCCAGGATCTGCCACGCGACGGGGCGGTCGTTCTCGATCTTCAGCCACAAACGCAGCAGATGCCGCGTATGTTCCGGTGAGTCCTGGTAGGACCGGCGGGCGTGCAGCATCTGGAAATTGTGCCATAGCAGCATTTCGCCGGGCTCCAGCAGGAACTCGGCCTTCATGTCATCCCGCTCCGCGATCGAGTCGAAATAGTCGATCGCCTCGGCCAAGCGCGGCGGTAGGGGCTCGCCGCGCAGGCGGGCGGCGTCGACCATGAAATATCGTACGTAACCACAGCTAACGAAGTCATCCAGGCAGCAGAACACCGGAATCTTGAAGTCGGTGACGGGCCTGTCGGAGAACTGGGCCTCGGCGATGGCGAAATGGTAGCCTTCGTACAGCGGTTCCAGCAGGTCCGGGCGGGTGGCCAGGATTTCGTTGTGGATCGCCAGGCTGCTGACAATGCGACTGAGGCCGCCGGTCTCGGACCGTTGCAGGCACATCAGGCCGACGATGCGGTGGGAGTCGGTGTGTGGCGTCAGTTCCTCATTGCTGCGATAGCCGCGGGCGACGGGATCGTCCTTGACGTGGCGGACATGGCCCAAGCGCTCACCCAGCATGCTCTGGACGGCGGGGTTGCCCAGGGAGACGCCGATGCCCCAGTAGATGCGTTCCATGTCTTCTTCGGAATGCGTCTCCCGGCTGACGCCCGAGAGCAGGACGGCGCCGCGCCCGTGGCGGATGGTCTGGTTGAGCCAAGCGTTCAGGGCGTTGATTTCCGGGTGGTCGAAGTCCTGCCTGGTCGCTTCCAGGGGCTTCTTGTGCCGGGTTTTGGCGAGTACGCTGTCGAAGGCGGCCAACTGGCCGGCCGTCAGGCGGTGCGTCAGTCCGGCCTTGCCGCCGATGCCGGGGTTGGTCCATGCGGCGGGGGCGGTGATCATCTTCCGATAGGGAGTCATGGCGGGTCCTCCTGGCCTGTTGGTCCGGCATTCTGGGCTGGGCCTGACGGCGCTGGGAGGAGTGAAACACCGGGCGGGGTTGGTGGCAAATCACCCACCCCTTGGCCGCAAGCCAACCCTGGTCCTATGGTACGGCCCACGCGCGGCGGTGGGGTCCATCACCCGGCGCGGCAGGCCTCGCGCCAAGCCGAGACAGACGGTCCGGGCGGCGTTGCGCAACCACAAGGAAGGAGTCCAGGCCATGACAGCGAAGACCAAGGGTCGCATCCGTCACGTGGCGATGAGCGTCGCCGATCCGTGGGAAACCGCCGCGTTCTACAAGGATGCGCTCGGGTTGGAGGAAGTCGCCGAGATCGACGGGGAACTGGCCGAGGGCATCTTCCTGACGGATGGTGTCGTCAACCTCGCGCTGCTGCACTTTAAGACCGATGAGGCGTCGCAGGGCACCGGCAAGGATTTCGTCGGCCTGCATCATATCGGGTTCTGGGTGGACGACGTGATCCAGACGGGCGCCGATGTGCGTGCGGCGGGGGCGAAGTGGATCATGGGCGATCCGAACAACCCGCACGGGTATGAGATCAAGCACCTCGATCTGTCGGGCGTCATCTTCGACATCGCGGCGCATGGCTGGGCCGGGTCGCAGAAGAACCCGGGGATGCCGGATAACCAGGTGCATATGAACCCGCATCGCCGGCTCGCGAAGTTCGACGCCCGCCGGGAAGCGGCGCAGCGGGCGCAGGACGCGCGCAGCGCGAAGGTGGCTGAGCCGGTTTGAGCTTTTGGGGGGCGATAGTCTCTGGCGTCGGGGGCGCTCATCGGCGAAGGCCTGTAGTCCTGGTGGGCGCAGGGGCGTGTGATCCAATCCCAGACGGGCATTCTGTCCTAAAATGGTAGTTTCCTACTTGCGTGGCCAGTGCTTTCTGGTTTCGCTGTCCTGGACAACCAAGAGTGCTTCGTATTGAGCTAGGGCATTCGCCTGCTGCGTCCGGATCGACCTTAGCTCCGTTGGGAGATGGTCGATTTCGACAGCCAGTTTACCCCCGATCACCGCGCGCGCTTGGTGTGGGCATTCGTCCCAACCCTGGGCCTGAACCCGGTCCACGCCCGGATCAAGGCGCGCGACGATCTGTTGGGTCGCCCGGCCTCGGATCCGGCATCTTGCTGGCGATCTGGCTGTATGCGGTCCTTGAGCCCATCGGTCCGGCGCGCGCGATCGGACGCCTTTGCCAACATCGCGCCGCGTTCCGGTGGCTGGCCGGTCGCGTCCCCGTTAACTACGATATGCTGTCGGAATTCCGAGCGGCAGCGGTCGCCTGTTGAACCACCTGCTGACCCAGAGCCCGATGGCATTGATCGCCGAGGGCCTGATCAGCTTGGACGAAGTGGTGACCGACGGCACCCGGTTGCGCGCCCGGGCAAGAGGCGGTTCGATGACGGTCGTGATCCCCCGGATGGAGCATGACGCGGCAGGTTTGCGTGCGCTGGCCTCGCGTAAGGGAGATGCGAAAGTTGCCCGCCGGCTTTTGGCGCTGGCGATGGTCATGGACGGTTCCACCCGAACGGATGCGGCCCGTGCGACCGGTATGGACCGGCAGACGTTGCGTGACTCGCTGCATCGCTACAATGAAAGCGGTGTGGCCGGCCTGTCGAACCAGCCGCATGCGGGTGATCCGGAACCCAGGCTGAACCCAGAAGAGAAAGCACAACTTGCGGCCTGGGTCCGCCAAGGTCCGGACCTCGAGGAAGACGGTCTGGTGCGTTGGCGCTTGTCGGACCTCGGGCGCCGTATCCTGGATCGGTTCTTTGTGCTCCTGGACGAGCGCAGCGTCGGCAGGATGCTGAAGGCGATGCGCTTCAGCCACATCTCGATGCGTCCGCAAAACCCCAAGGCGGATACTGACGCGCAGCAGACGCATAAAAAAACTGCACAACCCTCGTGGCGAGCGTCGCCCCGCCGGCGGTGCGCGATCAGCCCATCGAACGCTGGTGGCAGGATGAAGCCAGGGTCGGCCAGCAAGGCAGCCTGACTTGTACCCGCCTACACGAGCCTCGACTCATCCCTCAAGGAGAATCGGGTGAAGCTTTTTTCACCGAGCGATGATGCCCGTGAGAAAGTCATCATCCCATGCGGCGACTTTCCGTCGCAGGCATAGTGAGTCCTTGCCACCGGCGGTTCGGAGCAAGTTGCGAGCTATATGCTTGATCGTCGTGAAGTTGGCGGGCGTATGGTCGGTTCGCACCCGGCACTCATCATCGCGGAACACCATGTCCATGACCCAGTGCAGGCTGTTCTCGATCGCCCAGTGACTGCGCATGATCGGACCCATCAGGGACGCGACCATGACCAGGGATGTGAGATAGAGCGGCGTTTCATACTCGATCTTCCCGTTGGTTTCGCGGCTGCCCTCGACCATGACGACAGCTTCCAGAACCGGCCAGTCGTGGTGGTTCTGGAGCCAATCGACTGGGTGGAGCCCCGTTGTGGTGCGGGTTTCGATACGGCCGTGGTCGCCATCGACCATGGTGTCGCGGGTGATCCTGGTATCGGCGAAGTCCCGGGTCTTCTGTTCCGCGACAAGCAGTTCGACATCGGTATGCAATGCACCCTGGTTGCCTTTCAGGGCCAGGACGTAGTCGGACTTATTGTCGCGTCTGGTCCGCGCGATCCCGCGCTGGCACCCCATGGCGTCGATGGTCACGATCGCACCCTCGATCGCGAGCATATTCGGCAGTTTAGGGATTGCGATGATCTCGTTGGCCTTGTCCGCCACCTTACCGTGCCCAAGCACGAGATGTTGGCGGGCGGCAAAGGCGGACACCACGTGGATCGGGGCTTGGTTATCTCTTTGCGACCCGACCGGCGCAGAGTCTTCCCAAGGATCGCGATCATGCCGGTGGGGATGCCAGTGACCGAAGCGACTCAGGCGACGAAACAGCGCTGAAGTTGTTCGGCATCGAGGGTCGCGAAGATGTCGCCGATCCGGTCATGGGCCGGTGTGCCGTCGCGGAGCGGTCGAAGCCGGCGCAACAGGGACAGCTTCTTCTCGCCGAACCGGGTGATGTCGGTGAACGCATCCGCACCGGTCAGGGTGGCGAGCAGGGCCAGCAGCAGCACCTCTTTGAGTGGGTAGATCACTTCGCTGGGCTGGTGGATGTCTCGTAAGTTGTTGGAATATAACAGGAGGGCTGTGACCTCTAAAATTTCTCCATCGTCTGGTGTCGCCATGTCCATTGGGATCCCTCATAAGCGAAGTGAGGGACTGCAAAGATTCAGCACTTCGGCCGTCGGTTACGCATTCCTTTACCCGATTGCCTTGTATAAAGCTCTCCTTGCCCTTTCTCAGCTGGGAGAATCATGTTATCTCCCGCGTCGATTGGCTTGAGAGAAGCCTGCCGCCGCGCACGTTCAACAGTGTCGCGCCCCGGCAGAGGCAAACTAACTGGAACCAGTAAAGTCCTACCGAAGGAGTTATAGAACTAATGAGCGAAATTTCAAATAAGATCAAAGCAATCGTTGTTGAGCATTTGGGAGTTGAAGAGGCTAAGGTTACCCTAGAAGCTTCCTTTATTGATGATCTAGGGGCTGATAGTCTGGACACCGTAGAGCTTGTGATGGCGTTTGAGGAAGCCTTCAACGTGGAAATTCCTGAGGATGCCGCTGAACGCATTGCCACCGTGAAAGATGCGGTTGAATATATCGAAAAGCAAGGGAAGGCTGGCTGATCCTGGAAATCAAGGAGGGTTGTCGACAATGCGGCGAGTGGTCGTGACTGGCATGGGAATCGCGTGTCCTCTGGGTTTGGGCGTAGAGCATGTCTGGAGGCGCCTGATAAACTCAGAGTCAGGCATCACGGCTATCCGGTCCTTCGAGACTAAAGATTTACCATGCAAAATTGCTGGCCAGATCCCAAGCGGCTCAAGGGTAAGTAACAAGCTCGATATCGGAGAGTGGATTCCGCTTAAGGATCAAAAGAAGATGGACCGATTTATCCATCTGGCTTTGGTAGCTGGCATTGAGGCCGTTGAGGATGCAGGATGGCTCCCTCAGTCCGAAGAGGACCGCTGTGCCACTGGCGTTATGATCGGCTCCGGTATAGGCGGCCTCAATACAATAGCAGAAGCGGCATTACTGATAGCTCAAGGTAAATCTAGGAGGATCTCGCCGTTTTTTATTCCCTCAGCACTAATCAATCTTGCGTCAGGTCACTTGTCGATCAGGTACGGGTTCAAAGGACCCAATCACTCGGCTGTGACGGCTTGCGCTACAGGGGTCCATGCAATTGGAGATGCTGCCCGGCTGATAATGCTCGGTGATGCCGAAGTTATGGTCGCTGGCGGGACCGAGGCGGCGGTTTGTGAACTCGGGATCGCAGGCTTTTGTGCGTCCCGCGCACTATCTACGGGGTTCAATGATCGACCCACGGCCGGCTCGCGTCCATGGGACAAAGACCGTGACGGCTTTGTAATGGGGGAAGGAGCAGGTGTGTTGGTTCTCGAGCACTTAGAACACGCTCGGCGACGCGGCGCAAAGATATATGCTGAAGTAACCGGCTACGGAATGTCGGGCGATGCGTACCACATTACGGCGCCCGCCGAAGGTCATGATGGAGCGTTCCGGTCAATGCAGGCGGCTATGAGGAACGGTCGCATGGGCCCTGATGACATTCAGTACGTGAATGCCCACGGGACGTCGACGCCCCTGGGGGATGATCTCGAATTGGAGGCTGTTGAACGCCTTTTCGGTCAGGCTGCTAGAGGACTGGCGATGTCGTCAACGAAATCTGCTGTTGGGCACCTACTGGGCGCAGCTGGCGCAATCGAATCAATCTTTTCCATCCTAGCAATTCGTGACGGAATTGCACCGCCGACACTTAATCTCGAGCATCCTAGCAGACAGACTGTGATTGATCGCGTGGCTAACTCATCCCAAGGGCGAAAAATACGCCGCGCGCTGTCAAATAGTTTCGGCTTCGGTGGGACCAACGCATCTATCATCTTTAGTGCGGTAGCTTAGGCTCCGGTCTGAACTTCTTCCACCATATGAGGATATCGGCGAGTGCGACGGCAGCGGCGAAGTTCCGTGCGAGCTTGTCGCAGCGTGTTGCCACGCACCGCCAATCCTTCAGGTGTGAGAAGCAACGTTCAACGACATTCCTTTGCTTGTAGAGCGCGCTTCGTCGAATGCTGGGACCCGCTTGCGGGTTGGGTTTGGGCGGATGACCGGGACCGCTTCGCGCCCAATCAGGAACGCCCTGAAGGCATCATCGTCATAGGTGGTGTCGGCCAACTGGTGGTCCGGCACGGGTAGGCGGCTCCGCTGAGGGATCTCGAACCTGATATCGCCTGCCTGTCCGGCGCACAGATGGAAGTCGATCAGACGACTGACCGCGTCTGTCACGGCCTGGGTTTTTGTCGTCCGCCCCCCCCTTTTTCGCCGGCGCCGCAGCGGTGGGCCTTGCTGGTAGTGCTATCGATTGAGAGTGCATCGACCTTATCCAAGGCAGTGATCCGCAGGAATGTTTCCTGCGAGCTGCCGGCTTTGGACCAGCGGTTGAACCTGTTGTAGATGGTTGTAGGGGACCGCAGACTGCGGGACAGTCATGCTAGCGACACCCGTACTTCCGGACATGCAGGATGCCGCTGATCACACGCCTGTTGCTCGCCGGCCTCACGCCCCGCCAGCCTGTCGGGATTGACGGCCCGATCGTTGCCAAGGCTTCGTCGGTCAACCAATAGTCGTTCGCCATCTCCGGACCCCCAATGCAACGAGGAGCTTGAGTCGTGACCGATGGAGCGGAGGCAAGGATTAGTTGTGTTCCAAGTCCAGGCTCGTTGATAATTGTACCAGCCCACTTAGATATTGACCGTTACCCAATCTCTGGACCCCACCGACTGAATCTGGTCCAGATCTGGTTCTAGGCCTCTGCGAAGGCGTCGACAGTCTCGTCGTAGTCATCTTATACCAACCGCCCTAACCACTGACCGTTGCCCAGTCTCTGGCCCCGATCGACCGAATACGCCCTGGCTCGCCCATGAACCAGTTCCAGGCGCTTGCGCATGCCTCGACGATAGCATCGTAATCGTCCCACACCCTGAACGAGAGCC
>CANJSR010000119.1 GCA_947476855.1 Acetobacteraceae bacterium | reverse complement strand
GCATCCAGCTTGCCGATCAACGCGGCATCCCGCTTGTCGGGTGCGGTGATCAGCGCATTGTCCAGCGCGCGGTCACAGCCGGCATGGCACAGCGCCCGCGCCTGTCCGACCTTCGGCACCACCTGGCGCACCAGGGATCGGGCATTGCCGGCATTCTCCAGCAGCACCTTGATCACGGCATCCACCGTGACGTGATCGTGGTCGGGGTGCCAGCAATCGAAATCCGTCACCATGGCGACGGTTGCGTAGCAAAGCTCCGCCTCTCGGGCGAGCTTGGCTTCCGGCATATTGGTCATGCCGATCACGCTGCATCCCCATGACCGGTACAGCTCGCTCTCGGCCTTGGTCGAGAATTGCGGGCCTTCCATCACCATGTAGGTTCCGCCACGGGTCACCGGCAGGCCGAGCTCGGTGCAGGCTTCGTACAGGTGATCACCCAGGCGCGCACAGACCGGATGCGCCATCGATACGTGCGCGACCAGGCCTTCCCCGAAGAAGCTCTTTTCCCGCGCGAAGCTACGGTCGATGAACTGGTCGACGATGACAAAATGCCCGGGCGGAAGTTCCGCCTTGAGGCTGCCGACCGCGGACAGCGAAATCACATCGGTCACGCCCGAGCGCTTCAGCGCATCGATATTCGCCCGATAGTTCAGATGGGTCGGGGATAGCGGGTGTCCACGGCCATGGCGGGGAAGGAACACGCAACGGACGCCATTCAGGCGCCCGAACAGAAGTTGATCGGACGGCGGCCCCCATGGGGTGTTGACCGTCTTCCAGACCGTGTCTTCCAGACCGTCGATGTCGTACAGGCCGGACCCGCCGACGATGCCGATCACCGGCTCCGTCGACGGGGTTTCCGAGTGGGCCGACACCGGAGTGCTCAGTGGACGTCCGCCCAGATCTTGCGCTTCACGGCATAGGTCACGCAGGTCATGAACAGCAGGAACAGGATGACCCTGACGCCCATCTGCTTGCGTTCCACCATTTCCGGATTGGCGGCCCAGGTCATGAAGGTGACGACGTCACGCGACATCTGCTCAATGCTGGCGGTGGTGCCGTCGGCATAGGTCACCTGACCGTCCCGCAATGGCTGGGGCATGGCGATCTGGTTGCCGGCGAAATACCGGTTGAAGTTCATGCCGTCCATCATCTTCATGCCGGCGGGCGGGTCAGCATAGCCGGTCAGGATGGCGTGGATGTAGTCCGGACCATTGAGGAAGGCGTTGGAGATCAGCGTCAGGTCGGGCGGCAGCGCCCCACCATTGCCGGCCCGCGCCGCGATATCATTCGGGAAGGGCCGCTTGAACCGGCTGGCCGGGGTGCCCGGGCCCTCCTTCGGCGCGCCCTGGTCGTCTAGGCCTTGCGGCACCGTCACGGCCGCCGCGATCGCCTTGATCTGGTCGGTCGTCAGGCCGATGCCGGCGAGGTCGCGGTAGTGCAGCAGCCGCATCGAATGGCAGGCGGAGCACACCTCGGAATAGACCTGGAAGCCACGCTGGGCGGCGGCAAGGTCGAAGGTGCCGAAGATGCGGTCAAAGCTCCAGTTCTGCGCCGGAGGGGTCGGTACGTCACCAGCCGCGACGGCGGGTCCCACCGCGGGGAGCGCGATCGCCAGGGCCGAAAGCACGGCCCCGGAGATCATGGAACGCAGCGCGCGCATCAGGCTTTCTCCATCGGCTTGGCATGGGCGCCGGACGGCATCGGACCACCGCCGCCTCCACCCATGACGGACTGGCTGATGCTCTCGGGCAACGGCAGCGGGCGTTCGAGCTTGCCGAGGAGCGGGAGGATCACCAGGAAGTGAGCGAAATAGTAGAAGGTGCAGATCCGGCTGAGCAGAACCCAGATGCCTTCCGGCGGACGGGCGCCGCAGAAGCCCAGGATCACGACGCTGACCACGAGCACCCAGATCAGGACCCGGTAGATCGGGCGGAAGCGGGCGCTGCGGACCGGCGACGTATCCAGCCAGGGCAGTACGAACAGCAGCAGGATCGACCCGAACATCAGGCAGACGCCCAGCAGCTTGTCCGGCACGGATCGCAGGATCGCGTAGAACGGTAGGAAGTACCATTCAGGCACGATATGGGCGGGTGTCTGCAATGGGTTGGCTGGTATGAAGTTGACCGGGTCGCCCAGGTAGTTCGGCGCGAAGAAGACGAAGGCGGCGAACACCATCAGGTAGACGCACATGCCCACGCTGTCCTTGACCGTGTAGTACGGGTGGAACGGCAGCGTGTCCTGCGGGGTTTTCACGTCGATGCCCAGTGGGTTGTTGGAACCCACGATGTGCAGCGCCGCGACGTGCAGGAACACCACGCCCACGATCACGAAGGGCAGCAGATAGTGCAAGCTGAAGAAGCGATTGAGCGTCGGGTTGTCGACGCTGAACCCGCCCCATAGCAGGGTCACGATCTTCGGACCGATCCACGGGAACGCCGAGAACAGGTTCGTGATGACGGTGGCGCCCCAGTAGGACATCTGGCCCCAGGGCAGCACGTAACCCAGGAAGGCGGTCGCCATCATCAGCAGGAAGATGACCACGCCCAGCATCCACAGCAGTTCGCGCGGGGTCTTGTAGGACCCGTAGTACAATCCGCGGAAGATGTGGATATACGTGACGATGAAGAACATCGACGCGCCGTTCTGGTGAACATAGCGGATCAGCCAGCCGTAGTTCACATCGCGCATGATGCGCTGCACGCTGTCGAAAGCGAGCTCCGTGTTCGGCTGGTAGTTCATCGCCAGGAAAATGCCGGTCATGATCATGATGACCAGATTGACCATGGCGAGCGCGCCAAAGTTCCAGAAATAGTTGAAATTCTTGGGAGTCGGGAAAACCCCGTACTCCTTCTGCATCATCGTGATGACGGGGAGCCGCGAATCAATCCAGTTCAACACTGGATTGGCGATCTCACTCTTGTGCATGCCGGCCATGACTTATTCCCTGTCGGCGAGGCTGGGGTCAGCCGATCTTGATCTTGGTGTCGGATTCGAACGCATACGGCGGAAGCGCCAGGTTCGACGGCGCCGGACCGCGGCGGATGCGTCCAGACGTGTCGTAGGAGCTGCCATGGCAGGGGCAGAACCACCCGCCATATTCGCCGCGCGGGTCGGACGGTTTATTGCCGAGCGGCACACAACCCAGATGGGTACAGATGCCGACGAGCACGATCCAGTTGTCGTGCCCTGCCTTCACGCGGTCCTTGTCGGCCTGCGGATCGGGCAGTTCCTTCAACGCCGTGGTCTGGGCGGCCTTGGTTTCCTCGGCCGTCCGGTTGCGGACGAAAATCGGCTTACCCTGCCAGACCACCGTGATGCCCTGGCCGGCGACGACAGGCGTCAGGTCAACGTCGATGGAGGACAGCGCGAGCACGTCTCTCGCGGGATTCATGGAATCGATCAGCGGCCAGGCAATCGCGCCCGCGCCGATGGCGGCTCCGGCGCCCGCGATCAGTTGCAGCAGGTCGCGCTTGGTGACATCGGCCGAATGGCCCGGTTGGGCATGACCGTTGGCGGGCGAATGAGCCATCTTCCCCTCGTGCTTCCCGAACCGGCGGGGCCGGACGGTCGTTTATCCGCTTCAGTCTTCCGCGCGGTGCGGTTGACCCCGGGCAAGTCCCTCGACCCGCCCGTTGCTATCAGATGCCGTCCCGATCCATTCCGGCCGGCCTCGCGCTCACTCTAAAAGCGCAACGCTCCGACTGCAATGTACCCCTCCAACACCAGAGCGTGACGGGCTACCCTGCCTGCGCCCCAGGGACAAGCCACCATGACGCTGAAACCGAACGATTCCCTTCCGCCTGTTGCGCACGAAGCGCTCAAAGGCCCCGCCCGCGCTTGGTTCGAAACCTTGCGCGACAAGCTCTGCGCCGCCTTTGAAGCCATCGAGGACGATCCCGACACACCATTGTCCGACCGGCCGGCGGGGCGTTTCGTCCGCTCCGCCTGGAACCGCCCGACCCAGGATGGCACCGAGGGCGGCGGCGGCATCATGAGCGTGATGCGCGGCCGTGTGTTCGAAAAGGTCGGCGTGAATGTTTCCACCGTGCAGGGGGAGTTCAGCCCCGAGTTCCGTGCCCAGATCCCCGGCGCGGCCGAGGACCCTCGATTCTGGGCCAGCGGCGTGTCGCTGGTCGCGCATATGCAAAGCCCGCTGGTGCCCGCCGCGCATTTCAACACGCGCATGCTGGTCACAACTCGCGGCTGGTTCGGCGGGGGTGGCGACCTGACGCCGATGCGGCTCGACACGCCCGAGTCCCAGGCCGACGCGGCCGATTTCCACGCCGCCTTCAAGGCCGCCTGCGACCGGCATGATCCGGCGTACTATCCCGAGTACAAGGCCTGGTGCGACCGCTACTTCTTCCTGCCCCATCGGAATGAACCTCGGGGCGCCGGCGGGATTTTCTTCGACCAGCTCAACACCGGGAACATCGACGCCGATTTCGCCTTCGTTCACGACGTGGGGGCGGCGTTCCTGGATGTCTTCCCCCGCCTGATCCGCCGCCGCATGCAGGCACGCTGGACGCCGGAGGAACGCGAACACCAACTGGTCCGCCGCGGCCGCTATGTCGAATTCAACCTGATCCATGACCGCGGGACTCTGTTCGGCCTGAAGACCGGGGGAAACGTGGAGGCGATTCTCATGAGCATGCCGCCCGAAGTGCGGTGGCCTTAACGCCCCCAGGGGCGATGGCCCTAACGCCCCCAGGGGCGATGGCCCTAACGCCGGGCTTTCGCGCCTCCCCTCCCTCATGCTACCGCCCGGGTAATGAGACGGCTGTTCCGAAGCCCGCGCGTGCAGGTCGTCCTGGTCCGGGTGTTCGCCTGGTATCTCGACCTGACATTGCGCACCAAGCGCTGGACCCTGGACGGCGCGGAGCATCTGGCGCCGGCCCGCGAAGGCGCGCCCGCCGTCATCGCCTTCTGGCATGAGATCCTGCCGCTGATCCCCGCCCTGGTGGAACGGTCGCGCCAGGCGGAGGACTACCGGACCATCCCGATCCACTTCCTGGTCAGCCGCCACCGCGACGGGCGGCTGATCAGCGCCATCATGCACCGGTTCCGGCTGACGCCCGTGTTCGGCTCCTCGTCTCGAGGCGGGGCGGCGGCGCTGTTCAGCATGGTCAAGCTGCTGCGCGCCGGCGTCATCATCGGCATCACCCCCGACGGTCCGCGCGGACCGGCGAGGCAGGCGGCCTCGGGCGTGGCCCAGCTTGCCGCCCTGGCGGGGGTGCCGATCATCCCCTGCGGCGGGGCGGTCACCATGGGCCGGCGCCTCGGCACCTGGGACAGGATGATCCTGCCCTTGCCCTTCGGCCGCGGCGTGCTGAGCTGCCGCCCCGCTATCACGGTCGATCGCGAGTCCTGGCAGGACTCCGTGCCGCTGATCACCGCCGAACTGAACGCCGCTATGGAACAGGCGGAACGGCTCTGCGCCCGGTGAGCGAACCTTGGGCCGCGCGCGCCTGGGCCGCCACCGCCACCACGCTGGCCCCGGCTTTGCCCTGGTACCTCCGCGCCCGCGCCCGACGGGGCAAGGAGATCGCCGCTCGCCTGGGCGAACGGCAGGGGATCGACCCAACCCCGCGCCCGAGCGGCCGGGTGGTCTGGATGCATGCGGCGAGCGTGGGGGAGACGATGTCGATCCTGCCCTTGCTGCCGATCCTGGCCCGCCATGCGACCGTGCTGCTGACGACGGGAACAGTGACTTCGGCCGAACTGCTGGAACAAAGACTGCCGGCGATGGGCCTGACCGACCGCGTCCTTCACCGCTTCGCGCCGCTGGATGTGCCGGCCTGGGTGGACCGGTTCCTCGATCACTGGCAGCCCGACGTGGCGGCCTTTGTCGAGAGCGAACTCTGGCCGAACCAGCTTCTCGCCGCGCGGGCCCGCGCGATCCCCCTGATTCTGCTGAATGCGCGCCTGTCGGAGGGGAGTTTCCGCTTCTGGCGCCGAGTCCCCGCCTTCGCCCGCCACGTCCTGGGCGCCTTCGCGACAATCTGGGCCCGAGGCAACGAAGACGCCGTCCGCTTCCGTGCGCTCGGCGTCCCCCATGTCACGGTCGAGGGTGACCTGAAATTCGCCGCCCCGCCACTGCCCTGCGATCAGGACGAATACAATCGTCTGCACGCCGCCCTGGCCGGCCGCCCGGTCTGGGTCGCCGCCAGCACGCACCCCGGCGAGGAAGCCGCCATCGCCGCCCTGCATCCCGCCCTGGCCGCGCGCCATCCGGGGCTGCTGACCATCATCGTGCCGCGCCATCCAGACCGAGGCTCGGCGCTGGCGGCGGAACTCGGCCTGCCACGCCGGTCGGTCGACGCAAGCCCGCCAGCCGCGGGCGCCTGGATCGCCGACACGCTGGGGGAGATGGGGCTGTGGTACCGCCTCGCCCCCGTCGTCTTCGTCGGCCGCAGCCTGTTCCCGCCAGGCGGCGGGCAGAATCCGCTGGAGCCGGCGCGCCTGGGCTGCGCCATCGCCGTCGGGCCGCACACCGGCAATTTCATCGAGCATGGGACCCTGCTGCGCGAGGCCGACGCGATGCGGGAGGTTCCGACTCCAGCCGAACTGGCGGCCTTCGTCTCCGAGATGCTGGACCATCCGGACCGGGCGCGAGCAATGGGGGAACGGGCGGCAGCGATCGCCGAACGCCACGTCGACCTCCCCGACCGGGCGGCGGCGGCGATCCTGTCCCTGATCATCGGCCGGTCGGGCGGCTGAGATGCCCGTCGCCCCGTCCTTCTGGTTCCGGGACGGCTGGCTGGCCCACGCGCTGAGCCCTCTCGGCGCCATCACACGGTGCCTGACCGCCCGACGGATCGCCCGCCCGGGCTGGCGGGCACCGGTCCCGGTGATCTGCTGCGGCAACGTTACCGTGGGCGGCGCCGGCAAGACCACGCTGGTGATCGACCTCCTGCGTCGCCTGACCGAGGCCGGCCAGACGCCGCACGCTCTGCTGCGCGGCCATGGCGGGTCATCGCGCGGGGTGCGCCGCGTGGCGCCCACCGACTCGGCGGCCGAGGTCGGGGACGAAGCGCTCCTCCTGTCGGCCGAGGCCCCCACCTGGATCGGCGCAGACCGGGGGGCGAGCGCCGCCGCCGCCGTCGCGACCGGAGCGTCCGTCCTGGTGATGGATGATGGGTTGCAGAACCCGACGCTGGACAAGGACCTGTCCTTGCTGGTGATCGACGGCGCGAGCGGCTTCGGCAACGGCCGTCTCCTGCCGGCGGGACCACTGCGGGAGGATGTGGCGACCGGCGCCGCCCGCTGCCAAGCCGCCGTGCTGATCGGCGCCGACGCCACCGGCGCGCTGGGCATGCTGCCGCCCGGGCTATCCGTCCTCCGCGCCCGCCTGGTCCAGGACCGGGCGATCGAGGCCCTGCGCGGCCAGCGCGTGTTGGCCTTCGCCGGTATCGGCCGGCCGGGGAAATTCTTCGCCCCGCTGGCCGATTCCGGCGCAATCCTGGCCGACACGATCCCCTTCCCCGATCACCACGCCTTCACCCGCCGCGACCTCGACCGCCTGTCCACCCGCGCCGCCGCGTTCGACGCGAGGCTTGTCACAACGCCCAAGGACGCCGTCCGCCTCCCGCCCGCCTTCCGCGCCCATGTCACCGTGATCGGTGTCGGCCTGGCGTGGGAAGACACGGCGGCGCTGGACAGCCTCCTCCGTCTGGCGAAGCCCGCCGTTCCCTGACAGACTGATCCCGAAACGGAGGAAACACCCAATGAGCCGACAAATACCCACCGCCCTGTCCATGGACGGCAAGCGTGCCATCGTCACCGGGGCCGCGAGCGGCATCGGCAAGGCAACCGCCATCGCGCTGGCCGACCTCGGCGCCGAACTGGTGCTGGTCGATCTCTCGGCGATGGACGCCACGCGGGATGAGGTCCAGGCGATGGGCGCCACCTGCTCGGTCATGCAGGGCGACCTGACGGATGACGCGTTCCTCGCGTCGCTGTTCGCCGGGGCGCGGGTGCATGCGGTCGCCCATTGCGCCGGCATCCTGATGCGGACGCCCTGGGACGAAGACCCCAACTGGAACGAACGCTTCCACCGCATGATGGACGTGAACGTCCGCGTGCCGTTGCAGATCACGCAAGCCGCGATGAACCACATGGGCGAGCATGGCAGCGGCAACATCGTCCTGGTCGGCTCGGTTGCCGGCAAGACGGGCGGTACGTCGCTGAACACGCCGCCGGATTACTCTGCGTCGAAGGGCGCGGTGCATGCGCTGGTGAAGTGGATGTCGCGCAAGGCGATTTCCAAGGGCGTGCTGGTGAATGCCGTTGCCCCGGGGCCGGTCGAGACCCCGATGACCCGCGGCAACAACATGGGTCCGAACCTGCCGCGCGGCCGGATGGGCAAGGCCTCGGAACTGGCCTGGCCGATCGCGTTCCTGTGCACGGAAGGCGCCGGCAACATGTCCGGCGCGATCCTGGACGTGAACGGCGGCGCGTTCGTCGGCTAGGAACTTTCCGGTTGGCGGGGCCCGGGTTGGTCCCCGCCGCCTCATCGAATGCTTCCTCTTGCCCACGTCCCGGCCGCCAACGCACATTCGGGCCCGATCCAACGATCCAGGGGCAAGGAGCATCCGATGAAGCTGTTCGACATCACCGGCAAGGTCGCCATCGTCACCGGGGGCAATGGCGGCATCGGGCTGGGCATGGCCCAGGGCATGGCCTCCAGCGGGGCGGACATCGTCGTCGCCGGCCGCAACGCCGAGAAGGCCGCCGCCGCGGTCGAGACCCTGAAAGCCATGGGCGTCCGCGCCACCTTCATCGCCGCCGACGTGACCAGGAAGGCCGAGTGCGTTGCCCTGGTGGCCGAGGCCGAGTCCACTTTCGGCCGCGTTGACATCCTGATCAACAACGCCGGGACCTCGATCCGGAAGATGCCGCAGGACTACTCCGAGGAGGAGTGGCACCACGTCATGGACACCAACCTCTCCAGCGCGTTCCTGTGCTCGCAGGCCGTCTACCCGGCGATGCAGCGCGCGGGCGGAGGCAAGATCATCAATATCGGCTCCATGATGTCGCTGTTCGGCGCGCCCTATGCGACCCCGTACTGCGCGTCCAAGGGCGGGATCGTGCAGATGACCAAGGCTCTGGCGACCGCCTGGGCGAAGGACAAGATCCAGGTCAATGCCGTGCTGCCCGGCTGGATCGACACGGAACTGACCGTCCGCGCCCGCCAGCAGGTCGACGGGCTTGAGGAAAGCGTGGCCAAACGCACCCCGCATGGCCGCTGGGGCGTGCCCCCCGACATGTCGGGCGTGGCGGCGTTCCTCGCCTCTCCAGCGTCGGATTTCGTGACCGGGACGGCGATCCCGGTCGATGGCGGGTTCTCGATCGCGATGTAGGGCGGGGACCGCAAGGAAACTCCCCTCCCTTGAGGGAGGGGTTGGGGGGAGGGGTGAGCTATCCCCCAGACCTTGCCGCGATGACCCCTCCCCCCAACCCCCTCCCTCAAGGGGAGGGGGAGAAGATGGCAGCCACCACAGGAGACTCCCCCATGTCCGACGGCACGCTCTACATAGGCAACCGCCGCTATTCCTCCTGGTCCCTCCGCGGCTGGCTCGCGGTCCGGCGGGCGGGGCTGGATGTGGAGGAGGTGGTAATCCCCTTCACCCGCCCAGGCCCGACGCCCGCCATCGCCGCCGTCTCGCCCACCGGCCTGGTGCCCTGCCTCGACCATCTGGGCGCCAAGGTCTGGGAATCGCTAGCCCTCTGCGACTACTGCGCCGAAATCGACCCGACCCTGTGGCCCGCCGACCGGATCGCCCGCGCCCATGCCCGCTCGATCGCGGCGGAGATGCATGCCGGGTTCCGGGAACTGCGGATGGCCATGTGGATGAACCTCGGCCGCGATTTCAGCGGGATGGGCCGCACCCTTGGCGCCTTGGAGGACATCGCCCGCATCGAATCGCTCTGGGCTGAGACCCGCCAGCGCTTCGGCCAGGACGGCCCCTATCTGTTCGGGGCCACCTTCACCGCGGCCGATGTCATGTATGCCCCGGTCGTGGCCCGGTTCCTGACCTGGAAGCCCACGCTGACCCCGACCAGCCAGATCTATTGCGACGCCGTGCGGGCGCATCCCCTGGTCGCCGCCTGGTACGCCCTGGCGAGGGAAGAACCCGACGACTGGCTGGTCGCCAGCTACGAAAACCCGGCATGAGCGGACAGGCGACCGCGCTCGACCATGCCGGCATCGTCGGGCCGGACCTCGCCCGCCTCGCCGCCGCCTGGACCCACCTCGGCTTCCAGAGCTCACCGCTCGCCCGTCATGAGGGCGGGCGGACCGGCAACCACTGCATCATGCTGGACGGATCGTACCTGGAACTGGTGGCGACCCTGCCAGGCGGAACCAGCGCGACCCTGGCCCGGTTCCTCGGCCGCCATGCCGGCATCCACATCCTGGCCCTGCGGATCGATGACGAGGACGCGGCGCTGGCCCGACTCGCGCGGGCAGGGTTCGCGGGCCTGAGCGCCAGCCACACCGACCGGGCGCTCGACGACAGCGATCCCGCCAGTCCGCGCGTCGGCTTCACCCTGGTCACGCCGCCCGATCCGCCCGAGGGCCGCGTCCACCTGATCCGCCATCTGACGCCCGGGACGATGTGGCAACCGCGGCTCCTGGCCCATCCCAACCAGGTGACCACCCTGGCCGCCGTAACGCTGATCGTGGAGCAGCCCGCCGTCACCGCCGCCTGGCTGTCCCGCGTCGCCGGCCGCCCGGTGGTGGTGGACGGGGACGGGCTGGCGTTGGACCTCGGCGCGCAGCGGCTGCGGATTCTCCCGCCCGCCGGCACCGGACCGCACCCCGCCCTTCCCTGGATCAGCGGCCTGACGCTGCGCACCAGCGATGCGAATCAGGCCCTAGGCACGATCCTGTCGGAACGTGCTATCCCGCACCGCCAGGACGGCCCCGCGATCATCATCCGCCAGGACGACGTGATGCTGCGGTTCGAGCCTGGCGCGCCCTGATCCTTTGCGGAGCATTCGATGGCCTCCAAGCCCAGCAAGCCAAGCCCCAAGGCGCCATCCAACACGGCGCCCTATGCGATCGTCGGGATCGTGCTGGCCGCGCTGCTGATCGGGACCGGCGCCTTCCTGTGGATGACCGGCGCCAACCCGGCGAAATCCATGATCGGCGGCCCCTTCGCCCTGGTCAGCGGCGAGGGCAAGGCGGTCACCGACAAGGATTTCCGCGGCAAGTACATGCTGATCTATTTCGGCTACACGTTCTGCCCGGATGTCTGCCCGACCTCGCTGAACACGCTGTCGGACGCGCTGGACCGGCTCGGGCCGCTGGCGAACCGCATCCAGCCGCTGTTCATCACCGTCGATCCGAAGCGAGACGACCAGGAAGCCGTGGCCCGCTATGCCGCCGCCTTTGGCACGAAGATCATCGGCCTGACCGGCACGCAGGAGCAGATCGACGCCGCCGCCAAGGCCTATCGCGTTTATTACCGGGAACATCGCACCGGGCCCGGTCCCAACGACTACTCGATGGACCACAGCTCCATTCTGTATCTAATGGCCCCCGACGGCAGCTTCATCGCGCCGATCCGCGCCGAACAACCGCCCGAGGACATCGCCAACGCCCTGCGGAAGCTGGTGACGTCCTAGTGTCCCGAATCCGAAGTTCGTCGTAGCGGCGAGTCGCGCTCCGTATTGCGGCCGATCCCAGGGCATCGTGCACGGTTCCGCCATCCGATATGGCGGGAAGGTGCGCTGGCTGTACGATACCTCGAGAGGTTGGTGCTGACGGAAGCCGAGGCAACCGAGCTCGGCTCGCAGGCCGGGCGGCGCAAGACCGCGCCGGCCCTGGCCCCGCGGGCG
>CANJSR010000118.1 GCA_947476855.1 Acetobacteraceae bacterium | reverse complement strand
GTGCGGATGCTGCCGAACAACGCAGACGTGACCGGAGAAATCCGCTATCGCGGCGAAAACCTGCTGGACAAGTCGGACCAGGAGATGCGGTCGATCCGCGGGCGTGACATCACGATGGTGTTGCAGAACCCGATGACGGCGATGGACCCGCTGTTCACCGTCGGCAGTCAGTTCGATGAAATCCTGCGCCACAACGCGAACATGCCGCAGAAGACACGCCGGGAACGGGCGCTGGAGATGATGGGGCTGGTGCAAATCCCCTCCCCCGCCGAACGCCTGACCAGCTATCCCCATCAAATGAGCGGGGGGATGAAGCAGCGTATCCTGACCGCGATGGCCACCTCCCTGAAACCCGGCCTACTGCTGGCAGATGAGCCGACAACGGCGCTTGACGTCACGATCCAGGAGCAGATCCTTCGCCTGCTGGCCGACATCCGCGACACGCTCGGCACGGCGATCATCCTGGTGACGCATGACCTGGGCATCGTCCGCCGGCTGACCGACCGCGTGGTCATCATGTATGCAGGCCGAGCGGTGGAGACCGGAGAGACGGAGACGATTTTTACGGAGCCCAAGCATCCTTATACGCGGGCCTTGCTGGCCTCCATCCCGCGCATTGGCCATGTCGGGAAGCGCCTGACGGCGATCGACGGGCAAATCCCCGATCTGACGAACCTGCCGCCGGGTTGTGCCTTCGCGCCGCGCTGCGGGTCGGTGATGCCGCGCTGCTCGGTCGATGATCCGGTCTCGGTCACGGTCGGACCTGGCCGCACCGCCCGCTGCTGGCTGCATCCGGAGACCGCGCCATGACCGATGCTCCGCTGGTCAGCGCCCGGAACATGGTCAAGCACTTCCCGCTGCCGCGCGGCGGGAACCCCCTGGCGCCACGCCGGATCGTGCATGCGGTGGATGGCGTCAGTTTCGACATCAATCCGGGCGAGACGTTCGGGTTGGTCGGTGAATCCGGCTGCGGCAAGACGACGATCGGCAAGCTGCTGCTGTATCTCGATCCCCTGACGGGCGGGGAGCTTGATATCGCCGGCCACCGGCTGGACCGGATTTCCGCGTCCAAGGAGCGGGCATTCCGCCGCGATGTGCAGGCGGTGTTGCAGGACCCGTATGGCGCGCTGAACCCTCGCCATCGCGTGCTGGATGTGGTGGGGGAGCCTCTGACCGTCCACCGCTCGGTCCGCGGGAACGAACTGCGCGACCAGGTGCGGGAGTTGCTGCGGATCGTCGGGCTGCCGGAGCGCGCCGTCGACCAGTATCCGCATGAGTTCAGCGGCGGGCAGCGTCAGCGGCTGGCCATCGCGCGGGCGATTTCCGTGCGGCCCAAGTTCATCGTGCTGGATGAGCCTGTGTCGGCGCTGGACGTGTCGATCCGGGCGCAGGTCCTGAACCTGCTCCGCGACCTGCAGGACCAGCTTGGCCTGACCTATATGTTCATCGCCCACGACCTGGCGGTGGTCGAGTTCATGTCGAACCGGGTCGCGGTCATGTATCTGGGCCGGCTGGCCGAGGTGGCGACGTCGGGACAGTTGTATCGCCGGCCACTGCATCCCTATACGCGGGCGCTGATGCGGGCCGCGATGGCGACCGACCTACCCCGCGGCGGGCGCGACACGGTGGCGATCCAGGGTGAAGTTCCGTCTCCGATCAATCCGCCGAGCGGGTGCCGGTTTCGGACCCGCTGCCCCTTCGCCAAACAACGCTGCGCCACTGAGGAGCCGCCCTTAGCGCCGGTGGAGGAAGGGCACTTCGTTGCGTGCCACTTCCATGCCGAGATCGAGGCCGACCCCGATCGGATGCTGGCCAGCGCCTGACTTTCAGGCCTGGTCAGCGCGGGTCCGGATATCCGCGATGACACGTTCGCCGATGTGGTTGGTCGCGACCCGTTGCAGGATCGCTTCCGCCACGCCGAGCAGGTTCCGCTGAAGGTTGCTCAGGCGGCCGGTGCGGGCGACGCCGTGATCGACCCGCCCGATGATCGCCAGCGCCACCACCTCGCACGCGGCTGCGAGCATATCCGCGATCGGGCCGATGAACACGAAGACGGCCGCGATCAGCAGCAGGGCGAGGCCGAGCGTATCGTAGGCGTCGACCATGCTGGCAAGCCAGGGCGGCAGGTCGCGATAGGCCCAGGGCAGGCCGGACTTGTAGTAGCTCATCGCGAGCGGGTGCGTGGTCAGCTGCGCGCCGGCAAGGGTCGGGAACTCACCAGCGCCGCTCAGGAACGTGGGCGGGCGGTGCAGGACCGTCATCGCCTCCAGCAGGCTGTAGATCAGATACGGATGCAGGTTGTCACGGATAACGACCCCGACCGTGGCGGCGACCAAGGGCGTGTCATAGGGCGGGATCGAGTCGGCGATGTTGTAGATGCCGCGCGGCAGGATGACCTGCCGGAGGAAGGGCAGGTGGTTGGCCACCGCCCGTGCCTCGGTATACGGCATCAGGCGCAGCGAACTGTCGCTGGCCAGCGCCTTGATCGTCGGGTTTTCGGGGGCGAGCATGAAGACGCCGGCATCGAATTTCTCGTCCTGCAACTGCGCCGCTGCTTCGTTCAGGGGCATGAAGGTGAACGAGGTGTTATCGGCCGTGATGTCATACAGCGCGAGGACGCTGACCGCGGCGACGCTGGTCGCGCTCTCCTCCGGCGGCATCACGATCCGCTTGCCGCGCAGGTCATCCATCGTGCTGCGCCGGCCGAGGTCGGCGCTGGCGAAGATGAACAGCGGCTGCAACTGAATCTTGCCGATTGTCGCGATGGCCTCCCCGGCCATGCCGCGGACATCCTGGGCGATGAAGCCGACATCGACGTCCGTGTTCGGGTCCGCGACGTCCTTGATGATCTCCATCGAGTTCGGCTTTGGCACCACGTTGACCGTGATGCCATGCTTGGCCAGGGCATCACGGTACTGCAGGGCAACCTGGTGATAGCTGCCGCCGACCGGTCCGGTTTCGATCGTCAGGCTGGCGGGCGGTCGGGCGCGATAGGCCGCGACGCACACCAGGATGATGATCGCGAGAAGGAGAATGGCGCGCCGGCCGATCAGCCGGGGCAGGGGGATCCGGGTTGTCATGGCCTAGCGCAGAACCTCCGGCAGCCGTTCCTGCAATCGCTCGATGGCGCGCAGCACGGCGGTGCTGTCCGATCCGCCGCTGCCCTTGGGGGAGATGGTCAGGTCGACCTTCGGCAGCGGCAGCAGGGTGACGTCGACCTTGCTGACCTGGAATCCGTCCGACTCGCTGATGTCGATGATCGCCTGGATCAGGCGGCGCTGGACGGCGGATCGCAGACTTTTTCGGGCGCGGGAGTCCTTGTAGAGTTCACGTTCCAGGAAATCCCGGTCGGACTCCGACATCTCCCGCGAAATCTTGAACAGCATGCTGGCGCCTGGGATCAGGCCCACCGAGGATTCGAACTCGGCCAGCTTGTAGCCGGCGGTATCCATCAGCTTGGCGAGATCAACCGGATCCGGCTCGGACTTGGAGCGAAGGTCGCTGGCCGCGTAGGTCACGGCGCTCCAGGTATTGGTGACGACGCTGGTCATCCACCCCATCGCCCAGTTCAGGCCATAGGGCTCCTCCAGAGCGGCCTGCGTGCTGCGCTGAAGGTCGCGTTCATCCGCCGGCAGCGGGATCAGGTTCCCCCGAGTCAGCCTGCCGTTCGGCCCGATCATCTGCTCGGATTCCGCAAGGTTGATGAGGTACGCGATCTCCCGGTCCTGGTCGAGCGATTTGGTCACCGGGTCTGGGCCTCGCAGGGCGTACATCCAATGGGAGGAGGCGAAGGGGTAGGTGCCTTCCTGGATCGTCAGCGGGGTTGGCGTGACGCCGTTGAGCGCGAGGGCGACCAGCTTTCCGTCCGATTCCGCGACATCGTAGTAGCTGAGGACGCCGATCGTGCCCGCCGGCGCTTCGAGCAGGCTGCGGACGGCGTGGTCACGGGCGATTTCGCGGACGCGGTCGATGCGGATCGTAGTGCAGCGGGCGGTGCGCTGGCTGGCCTCGAAGATGCCCTTGATCAGGTCCTCCGACCGGCAGCCACCCTCCATGACCAGCGTGTCGAACAGATAGCGGCGGTGGTCGCTGCGGGGGGGCAGTTGAAACCGGATATCCTGCTGCGGCAGGCTCGAACCGACATCGGACCAGCGGATCGCGACGTTGCGCCGGAACTCATCGCCCGCGGCCGTGTCGCGCGCCAGCGCGTGATAGACGTCCCGTGTCGCCAGACCGTTCATCGCTGTGTCGGCGCGCACGGCCAGGACGATCGCCTCCCGCCCCAGCTCCACCCCGTTCAGCGTGCCCGCGATCATGGTCTTGCAGGCCTTGGACATGCTGACGGGCATCGGACGTGTCGTGAAGACGACGCGTGGTTCTCCACCGGTCGGTGGCTGGCAGATCTGGCGCAGCGCGTTCAGCGACCCGTTGTGTTGGACATCGAATTGGATAGGCCCGATCGCCGCATGCAGTTCGGCCTCGAACAGGGCCTGCACCACGGGTTCGAGCTGTGGCGGCATGCTGACGCCGATCGTGATCTCGGACGCCATGGTCCCTTGGGCGGCGGCCGGCATCGTGGCGGCACCCAACACCAACCCGCCCAATACGGCCGAACGGATGGTCTGCCAGGGGAGCAGCCAACGGGGCAGCCGTAGGGCCGGGAGCATGGGGACGATATTGGTCAGATGTCGTCGCATCGACGCCAGGGAGCCTGGCGCTTGGGCGTCCCGGTCTTTCACTGCCATTCCTGTCCCCCACCGCGTGCCGCGGATGACACTTTCTTCATGTTACGCCGAACGCGCAACCGGTCACCAGCCGTCACGCGGGTACTGATTTTTCCCGCCGGCGCTGGGCGGAGTTCGGAATCCGCATGGCTTCCCGGTACTTGGCGACGGTGCGGCGGGCGATGTCCACGCCCTCGGCCCGCAGCATCGCGACCAGGGCGTCGTCGGACAGGACCTCCCGCGGGGCCTCGGCCTCGATCAGCACGCGGATGCGATGGCGGACGGACTCCGCGCTGTGGGTTTCTCCGCCATGGGATGACTGGATCGCCGTCGTGAAGAAATACTTGAGCTCGAAGATCCCCCGCGGGGTCGAGAGGTACTTGTTGGCGGTGACCCGGCTGACGGTGCTTTCGTGCAGTTCCACCGCCTCGGCGATATCGCGCAGGATCAGCGGGCGCAGATGAGCCACCCCATGGCGCAGGAACCCGTCCTGCTGGCGGATGATCTCGGCCGCCACCTTGATGATGGTCTGGGCGCGCTGCTGCAGCGAGCGGACCAGCCAGTTGGCGGTGGCCAGCCGTTCGGTCAGGAAGGCCTTTTCCTCCCGCTTCGCGTTGGGGACGATGCGGGCATAGAAGCGTTCATTGACCAGCAGGCGGGGCATCGTGTCGGGGTTCAGCTCCACCAGCCAGGACCCGTCGGCGGCGGGGCGCAGCAGCAGGTCGGGCACCACGGGCGGCGCCACCTCTCCGTCATAGGACGCGGCCGGCTTGGGATCGAGCGCGCGGATTTCGGCGATCATCTGCGCCAGGTCCTCGGCGTCGACGCCGCACAGGGTCATCAGCCGCTTCAGGTCGCGCCTGGCCAGAAGGTCGAGGTTGTCGATCAGCTTCGCCATGGCGGGATCGAGCCGGTTCTTCTCCGCCAACTGCACCGCCAGGCATTCGCGCAGGTCGCGGGCGAACAGGCCCGAGGGGTCGAAGCGCATCATGATGCCGCGCACATGCTCGACGCGTTCCAGCGGCAGGCCCATGGCGGTGGCGATCGCGGCCGGGTCGGCGGTCAGCCGTCCGGCGGGGCAGAGCAGGGCGATCAGATGCGCGCCGATCATCCGGTCGACCGGGTCCGCGAAGCCGAGGCGAAGCTGTTCGCCCAGGTATTCCCGCAGCGGCGGACGCTCGCTCGCGAGATCGTCGATGCCTCGCTCATCCCCCTCGAACGCCTGGTTGCCACCGCGCCCGTCGATGCGGCTGGACGGCGGCCCGCCATCGGCCGACCCGCCGGCGTCGTAGGAATTGGTGTAGTCGGCGTCGAGCGGCGCCGCGCCTTCGGCCGGCAGGGTGTCGGAGCGGACGGCGTCGGCGGTATCGGCCATGACGGGGGCGGCGGCGACGGTCTGGTCGAGCGCGGCCCGCTCGGTGTCGGGCATATCCGGGCGTTCATCGCGTTCGAGCAGGGGATTGCGTTCGAGTTCCTGCTCGACGAAGGCCGAGACCTCGATGTTCGAAAACTGGAGAAGTTGGATTGCCTGCCGCAGTTGCGGCGTCATCACCAGTGTCTGGCTTTGACGGAGGTCAAGACGGGGGGCAATCGCCATAGGCCCGATTATCGGGCGCGGTTGGCGGAGGTCAATCAGAAACGCACGGTAGCAGATGCAAAAAGCGTGCTAGTGTACCCTTGCGGTCGTGAAAAATGACGAGTTCGCTGTCCGGGTCTCCCGCGGCGCCCCGGTCGGCGTGTTGTCACACGCGGGCGTGATCGTTGACCTGGATCGGGTTCGCCGCCCGGATGACGCTGTGCCACATGCTGGCGGGTGCCCCGCGCGGGCCGTAGCGGAACCGGGCTCGCTCCTCCACCGTGTCGAAGCCGGCGTCGCGGATCATCCCGGTCAGGGATTTGGCGCCGAAGCGCCACCAGATGTTTTCGGACGCGCCGCCATCATAGACCACCAGCGGTGAGTCGTGGCGGTCGAGGTCGGGGAAGATGGCCTCGGAGATCAGCGCCTCTCCGCGCGTCACCGAGCGGATGCGGGCGAGCGCGAGAGCCGGATCGCGCAGATGCAGCAGCAGGTCGCCGCAATGCACCAGGTCGAAAAGGCCCAGCCGTTCCGGAGAGACGTCGTACACGTTGCAATGCACATGCCGTACTTTTGAGCGTTTGCGGGCATGCGCGAGGGCAAATCCGGCACCGAATGGGCGGTCCAGCTCCGCCTCGGTCATCCCGGCACGCACATGGGGGGCGAGATCGAGTTCCCGCGCCCGCTCGATATCCAGGGCGACGACCTCGGCCGCGCCGCGGCGCTCGAACTCATAGGACCAGAACCCGTCGAAGGCCGCGATGTCGAGCACACGCAGCCCGTCCAGCCGCTCGGGTAGGGCATAGTGATGCAGGATCGGGCGGTGGTCGTAGAAGCCGGGGGTGACGACGCCATCGCCGAGGTCGATCGTGTGGTACCAGCCGATCGCGTCGACCTCCGGATCGGGACGCGTGCTGGGGGAGGGGACGGGCGCCTGGGGGCTGGCCCCGGTCTCCTGCCGACGCAAGGGCAGGCGGGACGACATTTCCAGTCCGACGCGGCGGTGGTCCCCGAACAGGGAAAGCCGCATGCCCATGAGTTCGATGGACCGTGTCGCCATGGGAAATGCTCCGTCGCTCGGGATCAGGGGCACCCTTCCGCGCGGGAAGGGGTCATGCAAACGAAATTAGTCTCAAATTCCGTGGCAAACCACCACAATTGGGTGACGGCCTGTGTCGGGCCCCTACAGGCTGAACCGTTCCCCCAGGTAGACCCGGCGCACGTCCTCATGCGCGACGACTTCCTCTGGCCGACCCTCCATCAGGACCTGGCCGTCGTGCAGGATGTAGGCGCGGTCGATGATTCCCAGGGTTTCCCGGACGTTGTGGTCGGTGATCAGCACGCCGATCCCGCGATCCTTCAGATGCCCGACCAGGTCGCGGATTTCGCCGACCGCAATCGGGTCGATGCCCGCCAACGGCTCATCCAGCAGCATGTAGGAGGGTTGGGAGGCGAGGGCGCGGGCGATCTCCACCCGCCGGCGTTCTCCGCCCGACAGCGCCAGAGCGGGCGTGCGGCGGAGATGGCCGATGCCGAATTCCGCCAGCAACTCGTCCAGCATCATGCCGCGCGTGGCGGGATCGGGCTCCACGACCTCCAGCACCGCCATGATGTTCTGTTCGACGTTCAGGCCGCGGAAGACGCTGGCTTCCTGTGGCAGGTAGCCGATGCCGAGGCGCGCGCGCCGGTACATGGGCAGGGACGTGATGTCGGCGCCATCGAGGCTGATCGAGCCGGTGTCGGGCCGGACCAGGCCGACGATCATGTAGAAGGTGGTCGTCTTGCCGGCGCCGTTGGGGCCGAGCAGACCGACGGCTTCGCCGCGCTGGAGGGTGAGGGAGACGTTGCGGACGACGGGACGCCGGCGATAGGTCTTGCCCACGCCGCGCGCGGCGAGGCCGCCGGCCATCGGCGGCGCGCGCAGGGTCGGCCCGAGGTTGGGGTTTTCGTCCGGCATCAGGGGGTCTTCCCCGGCGCAGGGGGCGCTGACGTGGGAGGGGCCATCGGGTCGTCGGTCAGCGATCGCCCGGACGGGTCGTTCGGCAGCACCAGGCCCTGCACCCGCTCGCCGCCGCCTCCGCCGATCAGGCGCGCGACGCCGGTCTTCATGTTCACCACTGCCTGACCGCCATTCAATTGGTTCTGCCCGCGGGTGATCCGCACCGATCCCCCTAGGCGCGCGATCCCTATTTCGGGGACATAGACGGCCCGGTCGCCGGTGGCCATGTCCGTCGGCGTGCGGATCGAGACATTGCCATAGGCCTCGACCTTTTCGAGCTTTCCGGTGCGGGGTGCCTCGGTTCCCGCCGGCGCGGGCGGTGCCCCTTCCGTCGGCGAGTCGGACGTATAGGCCACCAGCGTGTCGGCACCGATCCGGCGGGCGTCGTTGGTCAGGACCACGGCGTTGCCGCGCGCCACGGCCATCCGCTTCTGCGACCAGTATTCCAGGCTGTCGCGGGCCGTCAGCACCTCGTTCTGCGTGATCAGGCGCAGGTCGCGCCCGGTCATGACCAGGACGGCCTGGTCGACATCGTAGGTTGCGCGGTCACCGATCGCCTGCTCGGTTTCGGTGAAGATGCGGACATTGCCCTCGGCCTGGAGGCGATAGACTTCGTTTCCGGCGCTGTCACCGTCCATGCCTGGGGCGGCGGCGGGTTTCGCGGCCGGCGCCGAACCATCGGCCTTCTTGCGGTACCAGGCGATCAGGCGGTCGGCGGTGACGGTCACCTTGTCCCGCTGCGCGCGGGCGTTGCCGCGGGCGATCACCTGCTGTTCGACCTGGCGCCATTCGATCCCGTCCTGCGCGGTGACGGCGATGGGCCCGCCCTGCGAGAGATCGAGCCCCTGGCCCAAAGCGGGCAAAGGAGAGAGCAGGACTGCGACGACGAACCAGCGGATCAACGCGACGCTCCGTTCAGGATGGCCTTGGCCGGTCCGGTAAAAACCAGCGCCGCCCCCTTGTCGGTGACCACGAACCCCTGGGCATCGATCGAGCCGAAGGGGCCTTCGACATGCACCGGGTCGGCGCTGAGGGCCGCGCCCGCCTTGAGGTCGATCGAGGCCGTCGCGGTGGTCATGGTGGTGCCGTCATCGCGATAGAGGGTGACATCGTCCGACAGGTCGAGTTGACCCTCCGACTGGATATAGACCCCCTTGCGGGACTGCAACATCAGCCAGCGCCCGTCCTCCATCGTGATGTCCGCCTTGGGGGAGACGAGATCGATGCGGTTCTGCGACGACTGGCGGGCTTTCTCGGCGGTGACCGTGTAGGGGCGGTCGCGTTCGTCAACGCCCCGGTAACGCGGCTCGACCATCGTCGCGCCCTCGATTTCCGCGGCGATGCGGCGGAAGCTGATGCGGGCCCGTTCGGTCGCGCGGTCGAATTCCGGCCACAGCGCGATCACGGTCAGCAGCGCCAGGGCGGCGGCCGGCAGCAGCCACTTGGTCAGGCGGATGGTGACGCGGCGGCGCAGCAGCGCGCGCGCGCCCGGCGCCTGGCGCAGGCGGGAGGTCGCGGCATCGATCAGCCGATGGCGGCTGTCCCGATCCGATGGCCCCGGGGAGGAGGGGGGGACGGTCATGCCATGCGCCTTCATGCCAAACCAGCGCGCAGCAGGTCGTGCACGTGCAGAATGCCCAGCGGCACGTCGTTGGCGTCGACGACAAAGAGGGCGGTGACCGGGCGTTCCCGCGCGTTCATGACGTGCAGCGCCTCGGCGGCCAGCGCGTCGGGGCCGATGGTCCGGGGGGAGTGCGTCATCAGGTCCGCCACGCGCCGTGACAGCAGGTCGGGCCCCATCGAGCGGCGGAGGTCGCCGTCGGTCACGATGCCCACCAGGCGCCCGGCATCGTCGGTCACGCCGAGGCAACCGAACCGCTTTTCCGTGATGACCAGCAGGGCACGATCCATCGGCATGTCGGGCGGGGCCAGGGGCACGTGGTCGCCGGCATGCATCAATTCGCGCACGCGGCGCAGCTTCGCGCCGATCCGCCCGCCCGGGTGGATGCGGCTGAAATCCGCGGCGGTGAAGCCGCGACGGGTCAGCAGCGCGACCGCCAGAGCATCACCCAGGGCAATCTGCATGGTCGTGGAGGTGGTGGGGGCGAGGCCGTTCGGACAGGCCTCGGCCGCCGCGGGCAGCAGCAAGGCGACGTCGGCATCCTTGGCCAGCGACGAATCGCCGCGGGTCGTGATCGCGACCAGCGGCATGCCATGGCGGCGGCTATGCGCGATCAGGTCGGCGAGTTCGGCGGTCTCGCCGGAGTTCGACAGGGTCAGCAGGGCGTCGCCGGGAACGATCATGCCGAGATCGCCGTGCGAGGCCTCGGCCGGATGTACGAACAGAGCGGGTGTGCCGGTGGATGCCAGGGTGGCGGCGATCTTGCGCCCGACATGGCCGGACTTCCCCATCCCGGAGACGACGATGCGGCCGCGCGCGGCGGCCAGGAGGTCAACCGCGCGGGCGAAGTCGGCGTCCAGGCTGTCGGCGAGCGCGGTCAGGCCGGCGGCCTCGGTGCGCAGGACCGCGCGTGCGACATCAAGATCGGCGTCACGAGGCAGATCGGCATCACGGGTGGCGGGGGCGCTGAGGCTGGCATGCGACAAGGTTGCGTGTCCGGACAGGCCGGCAACCGCAATGGCGGCCGGTTGCCGCTCTATGGCCCCGCGCGGCGCCCAGGGTCAACAAACCTGTCGGCTGGGGTGTTGCGATCGAGGAGCGAGCGTTCCATTGGCCTCCACCACTGGGGAGGGCCGGCCCGCGGACGGACCGGCCCCACCCCTACCGTTTTCCGATGGTCAACTTGACTTCAATGCCAAGAAGCACCACGATTAACAGCAGGATGAGGAGATGCGTTACCATCTCTCTGTCCTCCAGTGGTTAGCCGGCGGGCCGATTCCCGCCGGCTTTCCTACTTTCAGGGCAAAAGATGAATAAAGCGTTGACGCCCTACGGTCGCGCTCAGTGCGCGAACAGGTCCGGGTCTTCGTAGCCCAGCAGGTCCAGCCGGCAGCGCGCCGGCAGGAAATCGTAGCAAGCCTGGGCCAGTTCCAGCCGGCCTTCCCGGATCAGCAGCGCTTCCAGCCGAGCCCAGAGGGCGTGGAGGTGGAGGACGTCGGAGGCGGCATAGGCGAGCTGTTCGCTGGTCAGCTCCACCGCGCCCCAGTCGGACGTCTGCTGCTGCTTGGACAGGTCGACGCCGACCAGTTCCTTGCATAGGTCCTTGAGGCCGTGGCGATCCGTGAAGGTGCGGACCAGCTTGGCGGCGATCTTGGTGCAGCGGACGGGGGCGACGGTCACGCCCAGGGCGTTCTGCAGCACGGCCACGTCGAAGCGGGCGAAGTGCATCAGCTTGACCACGCCCGGATCGCCCATCATCGCCCGCAGGTTCGGCGCGTCATAGCCGCGGCCGCCCAGCGAGGTCGGGATCAACTGAACCAGATGGGCGTGCCCGTCGCCGGCCGACATCTGCACGAGGCACAGCCGGTCGCGATGCGGATTGAGGCCCATGGTTTCGGTATCGACGGCGACGACCTTGCCGAGGCTCAGGCCGTCGGGCAGGTCATGCCGGTGCAGGTGGATTGTCGC
>CANJSR010000117.1 GCA_947476855.1 Acetobacteraceae bacterium | reverse complement strand
TGTTAACCCCTGATTAAGACCTTTCCCGCATTCTACCGATCGAGCCCGCCAAAACGCGGGGGCATGAAAAACCATGGACAGCAAGGGTAAGACACCATGGCTCTCAATTCCGTGAACACCAACATGGGCGCGATGATCGCGCTCCAGTCCCTGAACAAGACCAATGACGCGTTGTCGGTGGCTCAGAAGCGTGTCTCCACGGGTTTCCGCGTGGCGGACTCGACGGATGACGGCGCGGCCTACGCGGTGGCGCAGACGGTGCGTTCCACGGTCGGCGCGCTGACCAGCGCCAACCAGCAGTTGGGCAATGTGCAGGGCCTGCTTTCGACGACGCAGTCGGGCCTGAACAACATCTCCAACACCATGAACAGCATGCGTGACGTGCTGGTGAAGCTGTCGGACGCCAACGTGCAGGGCAATGACCGCACCAACTATCAGCGGCAGTTCCAGTCGCTGGTGGCGAACGTGCAGACCTTCATCCAGGACGCCAGCTACAACGGCAAGACCCTGATCGGAGACCTGACAGGCAGCAATGGCACATTCTCCCGCGTCGCCGTCGCCCGCAACGAATCCGGTTCATCCTACGGCATCGCCACCTTCGGTGGATCGGCGCTGTATGGCTCGATCGCCTTCACCACCACGCAGATGGACTCGTCCGAAACGATCGCGGCGCTGATCACCGCGTCCGGCACCTTCATCAACCAGATGAACGCCGTCGGTCGCGCCCTCAACACGATCGGTTCGTCGATCAACTATGTCGCCAACCAGATCTCCTACAACAAGGACAAGATCGACGCCCTGAACGCCGGTCTCGGCGCGCTGGTGGATGCCGATCTGGCCCGCGAGTCCGCCCAGTTGCAGGCGCTTCAGATCCGCCAGCAGCTTGGCACACAGGCCCTCTCGCTCGCCAATCAGGCGCCGCAGACCCTGCTCAGCCTGTTCAAGTAACCCGCCCGCGCGGCGCCGGCACCGGCCGGCGCCGCCTGACGCATGCAAGCAGGGAGCGGGCTATGTCCAATCTGGTCTTGGAACTTCGCCAGGGCGAGGTGATGATCCTGAACGGTGCACCGATCCGTTTTCGCACCAAGTCAAGAATAGAACTGACCGCCAGGGCGCGGTTTCTGTTCGGCAAGCAGATCATGCCGATGGATCAGGCCGACAGCCCGGCCCGTCGGATCTATTTCGCATTGCAGTCGGCCTATATCGGGTCGGAAGAAGAACGTCCGGACGGTCTCGAATCCGCCCGCCAGTTGATCGTCGCGTTCAAGGACGCGACCACTTCGTCCCTGGCGCGCGACATCCTCGACCGCGCGCTCGCGGCGGCCGAGGCCGACGATTGCTACCAGGCACTCAAGCTCACCCGCCGCATCATCCTGCACGAAGACGCGGTGCTCGGCCGTGTGCACGACCACAACCGGGCCCAGGCGGCAGCCATGGTCCGGTCACCAAAGACAGAGGCCACGCAAACCCATGCAAGCATCCTCCCAGGCGGCCCGGGCCTATGAAAAGGCCTCGGTACATCGTTCCTCGCGCGAACAGGAAGCCGACATCTTCAGGCGCGCGATCGGTGCCCTGAAGGCGGCGAACGGGGCCGGCCCCATCCAGCGGGTGCGCGCGCTCGCGGACAACCGCCGGCTGTGGATGGTCGTGGGCGACCTGATGCGCGATCCGGCCAACGCCCTGCCAATCACGCTCCGCGCCTCGATCATCTCGGTCGGCATGGCGGTGGAGCGGGAGATGGACCGCGAACACCCGGATTTCGACTTCCTGATCGACATCAACGAACAATTCGCCGCCGGGCTGGCCGGACAGGTCTGAGCCCATGTCCGCCAGCATGTTCCTGCTCTCGCTCTATGGAGGCGGCGCCGATTCCGCGTCGTCGTCCCTGCTGGCCACGCTGTACGGGCAGGGGGCCAAACGCGCGGCCTCGGTTTCGCCCTTCGTGGCGATGCGGTCGGCGGAGCAGAACAAGACCCGGGAAGTCGGGCTGACGGCGGACAAGCCCGAGATCAAGCGCGCGATCGACGGCTTCCGCGCCGGCGTCGCCAAGGCCACCAGCGTGGACGCGCTGCTGCGTGATCCCAAGGTGATGGAGGTGCTGCTGACCGCCAACGGCCTGGGCGATCAGACCTCCCGCGCCGCGCTGGCGCGCAAGACCATGCAGTCGGACCTGTCCGATCCCAACGCACTGGTCTTCAAGCTGAGCGATTCACGCTGGAAACCGGCGGTCGAGACCTATGACTTCGCGAAGAAGGGCCTGGCGATCATCCAGGATCCGGCGGTGATCAATAAGCTCGCCGATGCGTATGCCGAGGTGAAATGGCGCAACGGCCTGGATGAACAGACCCCCGGCCTGTCCAACGCCCTGACCTTCCGCGCCCAGGCCGGATCGGTGACCTCGGCTCTGCAGATCCTCGGTGACCCCGTCCTGCGCAACGTCGTGACGGTGGCCCTGGGCATCCCCAAGCAGATCGCCTTCCAGCCGCTGACCGCGCAGGAAAACGCGATCACCACGCGGCTCGACGTCGCCAAGCTCAAGGACCCGAAATTCGTCGAGGCCTTTGCCCAACGCTATCTGCTGGCCGCCGCCGAGGCTGCCCAGACCGACACGTCCTCGGACCTGACCGCGCTTTCGGTGCGGTCGCGGGGGCTCGTGATCTGATGATCATCGCTCAAAAGGAGCATCGCCATGGAACAGGTGCACGCCACCGCCAATCCGCATGACCTGATCCGCCGCGTCGCGGTCATGATCCAGGCCGGCCAGACCAGTGCCGCGAGGCCGCTGCTGGCCGCCGCCCGCCAGATCAGCGGCCCCTCCGCCGGCCTGTCCCACCTGGCCGCGATGCTGGCGCTGCGGGAAGGCACGGTCGATGAGGCTCGGGGCGAACTGGACCTGGCGATCGTCCAGACCCCGAACCATTCCGGCCTCCGCAAATGCCGCTCGGAACTGCGCCATCGGATCGGAGACCTCGAAGGCGCGGCACGCGACGCGGCCGAGGCGGTGATCCTCGATCGCGGCGACCCCATCGCCAAGGCGCTACTGGGCACGCTGATGCTGGAACTCGGCCGGTCCGATGACGCGCTGTCCTGCCTGCGGGAAGCCGTGCGCGACCGCCCGGGCGACCCGGCCTTCCGCGAGGCCCTGGCCAACGCCCTGACCGTCACCCACGACCTGGATGCCGCGCTGGCGACGCTGGAGGAGGGGATCGCGCTCGCCCCCGCCGCCGTGTCGCTCCGCAACGCCGCCGTCATGCTGTGCATCCGCCGCCGGGACTTCTCTGGCGCCGTGCGGCTGGCGGAACAGGCCCGCGTCGTCGGCATCGCGGATGCCTGCCTGTTCGGGCTGTATGGCCACGCTCTGTCAAGCCTCGGCCACCACGACCAGGCCGCCGACGCCTACCAGGACGCCCTCAAGCTCGGCCCCGACGACCCCTATGTGCGCCATCTGGTGTCGACCACCGGGGCCATGCCGCGTGGCAAGCGGGCGCCCGAGGAATATTTGCGGACCGTTTTCGACGGCTACGCCGACCGGTTCGAGGGGCACCTGATCTCCCTCGGCTACCGCATCCCAGGCGTGATCCGCGGCGTGGTGCAGGCCCATCCGCGTCTGGCCGCGGGGCAGGAGATCGGCCCAGTGCTGGACCTGGGATGCGGCACCGGACTGGTCGGGCTGGCGATCGGGGACCTGCCGCTTGGGCCGATGACCGGCGTCGACATCTCAGCCCGGATGCTGGACCAGGCCCGGATCAAGCAGGTCTATGCCGACCTGATCGAGGCCGACCTGATGACCGCGCTGGGCGGCCCGCTGATCCCGCAAGCCGAATGGCCGCTGATCATCGCCGCCGATGTGCTGTGCTATTTCGGCGCCCTCGACGACGTGATCCCAACGATCCGGACCCGGTTGGAGCCAGGCGGCTGGTTCGTCTGCTCCCTCGAACGGCTGCTGCCCGACCATGACGGCGTCGTGCCGGGGAACGGCGACTGGGCGCTGCTCCGCCAGGGCCGCTATGCCCATGATGCCGACTATGCCCGCCGCGTCGCGCTCGACAGTGGTTTCGTCATCCGCCATTTCGCGCCCGAGGTGGTGCGCTACGAAGCCGGGGTCCCGGTCGACGGCATCCTGATGGTGCTGGAACGCCCCCACCATGACGGTTGAAGCCGCGCTGCTGCGCCTGCGGGACGGTGACCCGGGCGGGGCGCTGACCCTGCTCGACACCGCCGGGGACAGCGCCACCGTCCACGCCGCCCGCGGCATGGCGCTGCTGGCCGCCGACCGCCTGACCGAGGCGCGGGCCGCCTTGCGCGCTGCCGTGGCCCTCGGCGACACATCCCCGGTCACCGTGCTCAACCTGGCGCTGGCCGAGGATCGCGCCGATGACCGCCCGCGCGGCCGGTCCCTGATGCTGGGCCTGACCGAACGCCTGCCGGACTGGGACGAACCGCTGCTGCGCCTGGCCGAAAGCCACCGTTCGGCCGGGGAACCCGAGGCGGCCGAGGACTCCTATCGCCAGACGCTGGAACGCGCGCCGCACCGGGCGGAGGCGCTGGTCGCCCTCGCCGGCCTGCTGATCGCGCGCGGCGAGGCCGGAGAGGCGAGGGGGCTGCTGCTCCGTTGCCTCGGCCGCAATCCCGATCACGCGGAAGCCTGGGACGCGCTGGGCCTGGCCCTGCTGCGCACCGACGACCCGACGATCGCCCTGACCGCCTTCATCGAGGCGCAGCGCGCCGCCCCCGCCATGCTTGACTACGCCCTGCACGGCATCGACGCGGCCACCGCCGCCGGGTTGCTGGAGGCGGAGGAAACCCGGCTGTCCCTGCTGTGCCGCGACGATCCCGCCAACCCCGTGCCGCGCGCCGCGCAGGGCGTGGTGCTGGAACGCCTCGGCCGGCGGGACGAGGCGATCGACGCCCTGATGATCGCCGCCGCTCTCGCCCCTGATGCCCGCGTGCCGGCGCTGCTGCTGGGCGGCATCCTCGCCCGGTCCAACCGGCTGCGTGATGCCGATGCCGCGTTGCGGCGGGCCGAGGAACTCGATCCCGACAATCCCCAGGTCCGCAACGACCGCGCCGCCGTGCTTATGCGGATGCACCGCCATGCCGAGGCGCGTGACCTCCTGCTCGATCACGTCGAACGGTTTGGCGAGCAGGTGCCGTCGCTGTGTAACCTGGCCAACGCCACCGCCTGCCTGGGCTATCAGCGGGAGGCCGTTGACCTCGCCCGACGCGCCATCACGCTGCGGCCGGAGGCGGTGCTGCCGCGGCGGGCCTTGTGCAACACGCTGCCCTATCTGGATGGCGTGACGGGCGCGGAATTGCTGGAGGCCCTGCGCGCCTGCGGCACCCGCCTGCCGCGCGCCGTCCTGCCGCCTTTCGCCAACGGCCGCGATCCCGACCGACGCCTGACCGTGGGCCTGCTGTCCGGCACGCTGAAGACCCATCCGGTCGGCTGGCTGACGGTCGCGGGGATCGAGACCTTGGACCCGGAACGGTTCGACCTCGTCTGCCTCGCGCAGAACGCCGCGCCGGGGGATGCCATGACCCGCCGGTTCCGCGCCGTCGCGCGGGAATGGATCGATGTCGATGCCCTGAACGACGAAACCCTGGCCAGGCTCGCCCGCGCGCGGGGGATCGACGTGCTGATCGACCTCGGCGGCTACGGTGACGCCGCGCGGATGAATGCCTGCGCCCATCGCCTTGCGCCCGTGCAGGTGAAATGGGTGGGGATGCAGAACCACTCCACCGGTCTTGCCGAGATGGACTGGATGCTGACCGACCGCTGGGAAACGCCCGCCGGCTTCGAACCTTTGTATTCCGAGCGCCTGCTGCGCCTGCCCGACGGCTATGTCTGCTACAGCCCGCCGCCCCATGCCCCGGACGTAGAGCCGCTGCCGGCGCTGGCCAACGGGCACATCACCTTCGGCTGCTTCAACAACCTGGCCAAGATCACGCCCGCCGCGATCGAGGCCTGGCGTGCGATCCTGACCCGCATCCCCACCGCCCGCCTTGTGCTGAAAACCCACCAATTCAGCGACAGGCCCACCGCCGCCCGCATCCGCGCCGCCTTTGGGGAGTCTGCCGCCCGGGTGGAAACCCGCGGGTCCTCCGGCCATCGCGCCTTCATGGGCGAATACAACCAGATCGACATCGCGCTGGACCCGTTTCCCTACTCCGGCGGCCTGACGACGATCGAGGCTCTGTGGATGGGCGTGCCCACCGTCATGGTCCCGGGCGAAATCTTCGCCGCCCGCCACTCCTTCAGCCATATGTCCAACGCGGGGCTGACCGGATGGGCGGCCGCCGATGTCGCGGGCTATGTCGATCTGGCGGTCAGCAAGGCGTCGGACATCGGGGCCCTCACGGCTTTGCGCGCTGGGCTGCGGGCCCAGGTGAAAGCCAGCCCGCTCTGTGATGGGCCGAGCTTCGGACGGAATTTGGGGCGTGCGCTGAGGCACGCCTGGACGGCATGGTGTGAGGGGCGATGAACCATTTTTCCTCCGCCGGCTACTGGGACCAGCGCTACCGGCGCGGCGGTCACTCCGGTGCCGGGTCATATGGCCGCCTGGCGGACTTCAAGGCGGGTTTCATCAACGCCTTCATGGCGGAGAACGACGTGGCCGACGTCATCGACCTGGGGTGCGGTGACGGCAACCTGCTGTCGATGCTTGATGTCGGAACCTACACCGGCGTGGATGTATCCCCAGTCGTCCTTGCACGCCTGACGGACCGGTTTCCCCGGCACGCGTTCATTCCCTTCGACGCCCTGCCGCACCAACCGCCGGCCGACCTCGCACTGTCCATCGACGTGATCTTCCATCTGGTCGAGGACGACGTCTTCACCCGCTACATGCACGCGCTGTTCAGCCACGCTCGGCGGTTCGTGCTGGTCTATGCCAGCAACGTCGACCTGCCCTGGCCGTCGCCCCATGTGCGCCACCGCCGCTTCAGCGACCACGTCGCCCTGACCTGGCCGGACTGGCGCCTGGTCGCCCACGTCCCCAACCGCTACGCCTTCGACCCCGCCCGCCCCGACGAAACCTCCTTCGCCGATTTCTTCGTCTACGCCCGCGCGGTGGCTCGGGTGCCGGAGCGGTTCTGATGGGGGGAGGCGTTGGGGCTCCGCCCCAAACCCCGCGAGGGGCTTTGCCCCCTCGACCCCCACCAAGGGCGGAGCCCTTGGAACCGCTCATTGGGGGGAATTCAGGAGGGGCCAACCGTGACCGCGCGAGGTCCGTGTAGGCCCCTCCTGAATTCCCCCCAACCAATGGTTTCCAAAGGGCTGTGCCCTTTGGTGGGGTCCAGGGGCAAAGCCCTTGGTGGGGTCTGGGGTGAAACCCCAGCGCTTCCCTCCACCAGCACCGTCTTGCCGCTCCGCGCCATCGGGCCGATCATCGGCCGAACAATCAGGCAAGGAGAGGAACGATGATACTCGCGGACAAGATCGCGTTGGTGACCGGCGCGGGGCAGGGGATCGGGCGCGCGATCGCCGTCGCGTTGGCCGAGGCCGGGGCGCACGTGATTGTCGCCGACATCAACGGCGCGACGGCCGAGGAAACCGCCAGCGCCGTGGCCCAGTATCAGCGCCGCACCAAGGCCATCCAGGCCGATGTGGGCGACCTGACCGAAATCGACCGCATGGTGAACGAGACGATGGCCGCCTTCGGCCGCATCGACATCTCGGTCCACAACGCCGGCGTGACCCGGCGGGCGGATGTCATGGAGATCACCGAGGCCGATTGGGACCGCATCCACCGCGTCAACGCCAAGGGCGTGTTCTTCTGCATGCAACGGGTCGCGCGGGAGATGATTCCGCGGCGCGAGGGCCGGATCATCAACATCGCCTCCATCGCCGGCAAGGGCTATGCCGGCACGTCCAACGCGGCCTATGCGGCCAGCAAGGGCGCGGTCAGCAGCATGACCCGCACCGCCGCGCAGCAATTGGGCCATCACAACATCAACGTGAACGCCATCTGCCCGGGCGTGACGCAGACGGAGCTGTCGAACGCCAATCTGCGCGTGCGGGCGCAACAGGAAGGCGTGAGCGAGGAGGAGATGCAGCGCCGTCGCGTCGCCGACATCCCGATCCGGCGTGCAAACGATCCCGAGGATATTGCCGCGATGGCGGTCTTCCTTTCATCGCCCGGTGCGCGTAACATCACCGGCCAGAATTACAACGTTGATGGCGGGATTATCATGGATTGATCCACCCCGCCGTCGATGGTGCAATTCTGTATCAAGAACAGTTGGGAAATGAACGCGCTCTCTATTTCAACGGCCCTGGAGGTCGCGTTCAACGGCGCGCTGATCCGCTATCGGGAACTGCTCGACGGTTTCCTCGCACGCCACGAAACGGTCGTGCAGGCTGGCCCTTTCGCGGGGCTGGTCCTGTCCCGCCGCACCTCCTGGGGCGGCGGCGACATGCTGCCCAAGCTGCTGGGGGTCTACGAATCCGAACTCCACCCGGCCCTGCATGAAATCGTCGGCCTGCAACCCGATATCCTGGTCAACATCGGTGCGGCCGAGGGCTACTACCCGGTCGGCCTCGCCCGCCTGCTGCCCTGGCTGCGCTGCCACGCCTTCGATATCGCGGCCGAGGCGCGGAGCGTGTGCCGTGAGACCACGGTTCTCAATCACGTGCAGGACAGGGTTTTCATCCACGGCACCTGTGATCATCCGACGTTGCAGACCCTGCTCGCCCCCGCCGTCCGCCCGGTCGTCATCTGTGACTGTGAGGGGGCGGAGCGGATCCTGCTCGACCCGTTCCCGGTGCCGGCCCTGTTCCGCGCGACGATGATCATCGAGTGTCACGATTTCCTGGATCGCTCGATCACGCCGCTGCTGATCGAACGGTTCCGCAATTCGCACGATGTGTTCATGGTAAGGGAAGGTGCCCGCGACCCGAACGCGGTGGGCTTCCTGGCGACGCTCAACAGCCTCGATCGCTGGATCGCGGTGTGTGAGTTCCGTCCCGAAACCATGCACTGGCTGTATTGCCGGCCACGCCAGGGGACGTGATCCACGGCCCCCGGGAGGGAGCCGTGGATGACCGGGTCTCTAGTTCAGGCGCAGGTCCAGGATGTGCTTCGGGTCGGCCTTCAGCTCTCCCTTTTCGACGCGCTTGACGATGTCCACCAGGGCGGCGTTGGCGGGAGTGGCGATGCCCACTTCCTCGCCCTTGCGGACGATCAGGCCGTTCAGGAACTCGATTTCCGTGCGGCGGCCCTTGACCATGTCCTGACCCATCGACGGGCGGTGCTCACCGCCGCCGGCTTTGGCGACCTCGGCCAGGCGGTGTTCGTCGTATTCCTTCTTCGCCGCCGCGTCGCCCTCACCGGCGCGGGCGATGACCTCGGGGTCGATGTGGTGGACTTCCTCAAGCTGGTAGCCGAGCGCCTGGCCGACGCGGATGGCCTCGCTGCCCAGGCGGGCGCCGAACTGGCGCAGGGCGTCGTTGGTCAGGATCGCTTTGCTGATCATCCCGGTCGAGGCGGACATGCCGTTCGCCATCGCGTTCGTGACCAGCTTCGACCACCGCTCTCCCCAGATGTTCGTGGTGGCAAGGGCGGAGTCGGACAGCGCGACCAGGCGGCGCACTTCCTCGACCCGGTCGGTGATGCGGCCATGCACTTCACCGGTGCGGAAGACGGTGTGCTTGTCACCGCTTTTGCCCGCGGCGCGCTTCACATGGCCCGGTTCCGCCAGGTCGACGGTGATCGAGCTGGCGATGCAGCCGATGACCTTGCCCCAGCCGACGACGCCGGCGATGGTTTCCTCGTTCATGCAGTTCTGCAACGACACGACGAACCCGGCGGGCGCCAGGTACTGGGCGATCATCGTCGTCGCCCATTCGGTGTCGTACGACTTCATGCAGACAAAGGCCATGTCGAAGGGCTTTTCCTTCGCGGCCTGTTGCAGCTCGGTCAGATGCAGGGCGCGTACGGGGGTGGACCAGGGGTCCACGTCGCGCAGGTGGGAGACCTTGAGGCCTTGCGCCTTCATCGTCTCCACATTGGTGGGCCAGGGGTCGATGAAGGTGACGTCTTCCCCCGCGCGCGCCATGTGCGCGCCCGCATAGGCGCCCACGGCACCCGTGCCCATGATCGCGATCTTGTAGCCCATTGGTTTCCTCCCACGGCAAACGGTATCGGCGCAGTGTGACGCGTTGCGCGGGAAAGGCAATGTTGGCACCCCGCTTGCCACCGGCGCCGGCGATTGCCTTGCAGTCCCCACCCTGGCACCTTCCGGTCAAAGACAGGCCGGAACAACGTCCATGAATTTCGACTTTTCCGACGATCTCAAACAACTTCGTGATGAAGCGAGGCGGTTCCTTTCGGAACAATGCGCCCCATCCGTCGTGCGGCGCTCACTGGATGAGCAGGAACCCTTCTCGGCCCCGCTCTGGCAGGCGATGGCCGAGATGGGATGGATCGGCGCCGCGATCCCCGAGCAATTCGGCGGCGCCGGCCTGGGCTATGAGGGCCTGTGCGTCCTGGCCGAGGAACTGGGACGCGTCGTGGCCCCCGTGCCCTTTTCCTCCACCGCCTATCTCGCGGCCGAGGCCATCCTGCTCGCCGGCACCGACGCGCAGAAGCGGGAATGGCTGCCGCGTTTTTCGGACGGATCGGCGATCGGCTGCCTCGCGCTGTCGGAAGGCAACGGCAACCCCGATCCGGCGGGCATCCGTGCCCGCGTGTCCGGCGGTCGGCTGACGGGGCCGAAGTGGCCCGTCGCGGACGGCAACATCGCGCAGGTCGCCGTGGTGGTGGCGCGGGATGAGGCGAACCAGATCGCGCTGTACCTCGCGCCGCTCGACGGCGTCACCCGCCGCGAACTGAAGACGCTGGACCCGTCCCGCGACCAGGCGCGTCTGGATTTCGACAATACGCCGGCGGAACGGATGCCCAACACCGATGGCTGGGCCAGCGTTCAGCGGCTGATGGACCGCGCCGCGATCCTGTTCGCGTTCGAGCAGGTGGGCGGCGCCGATGCCTCGTTGCAGATGGCACGCAACTACGCGCTGGAACGCTATGCCTTCGGCCGCCCGATCGGGTCGTTCCAGGCGATCAAGCACAAGCTCGCGGACATGTATGTCGCGCTCGAACTCGCGCGGTCGAATGCCTATTACGGCGCCTGGGCGCTGGCGACGGATGCGGCCGAACTGCCGCTGGCCGCCGCCACCGTGCGGGTTTCGGCGACCGAGGCGTTCCATCTCGCGGCGAAGGAAAACATCCAGACGCATGGCGGCGTCGGCTTCACCTGGCAGGTGGACTGCCATCTGTTCTATCGCCGGTCGAAACAACTGGCCTTGAACCTGGGCGGTGCGCCGTTCTGGAAGAACCGGTTGGTCGATCTGCTCGAAACACGCAACGTGGCGTAAAGGGAGGCTCCCCATGGACTTCAACGACACCCCGGAAGAAGCCGCGTTCCGCGCCCGTGCCCGGGCCTTCATCGCCGCGAATGCCCAGCCCAAGGCGGGCTCGCGTCCCGTGCTGCGCCTGGGCGGCATGGACGCGGCGATGGTCGCCAAGTGCAAGGACTGGCAGAGGAAGAAGGCCGAGGCGGGCTTCGCCGGCATCACCTGGCTGAAGAAATGGGGCGGGCAGGAGCTGTCGCCCATCATGCAGGTCATCTTCAACCAGGAGGAGGAGGCCTATGCCATCCCTCGTGGGTTGTTCGAGATCGGGCTGGGCATGTGCATCCCGACCATGATGGCCTATGCCAAGCCGGAACAACTGGAACGCTATGTGACGCCGGCCCTGCGCGGGGAGGAAGTCTGGTGCCAGTTGTTCAGCGAACCGGCCGGTGGGTCGGACCTGGCCGCGCTGCGGACGCGCGCCGAACGGGACGGCGATGATTGGGTGATCAACGGGCAGAAGATCTGGACCTCGGGCGCGCATCTGTCCGATTTCGGCATCATCGTCGTCCGCACCGATCCGAATGTGCCCAAGCATGAAGGCCTGACCTTCTTCT
>CANJSR010000116.1 GCA_947476855.1 Acetobacteraceae bacterium | reverse complement strand
GGCCGTTCCGGGACTGCCTGTCCTACTACAACGGTGACGGCAACGCGGCGCCGGGCAGTCTCGCCTATTACGGCGGGCCGCAGAAGTGGCACGAAATCCGGATGAAGGCCCAGGAGACGCTGGAGCCCTTCGTGTTCGAGCAGGTGCCGGCCTAACTACCAAGGCCGGATCGGGCGGGCGGGTGGGCAACCACCCGCCCGATCCGGGTTCAACGCTTGCGGACGAACTCTGTCCGCAGCACCAACCCCTTGATCGTGTCGTGGCGGCAGTCGATCTCCTCGGGGTTGTCCGTCAGGCGGATGGTCCGGATGATCGTCCCCTGCTTCAGGGTTTGGTTCGCGCCCTTGACCTTCAGGTCCTTGATCAGGGTCACGGAATCCCCATCCGCCAGCACATTCCCCGACGCATCGCGCACCTGCGTTTGATCGACCGCGGCCGAGGCGACCTCGCCCGCGGGGCGCCATTCGCCGCTTGCCTCGTCATAGACGTACTCGTTGTCGTCGCCGGCCATGGCGGCCTCCATCCAGGGAATGCGTGCCTTGTCCGGCCTGGACGGCCGATCGGCAAGGGCCCGGGCCACGGAATGGTTCACCTCCGGGGCCATTTGCTGTAAGCGCCCCGCTTCCGCCCGATCCCCCCGAGGACCCATGATACGCCTGGACAACATCAGCAAGCAGAACGGCATGCGCCTGGTCTTCATCGAGGCCTCGGCCGCGCTGCAGAAGGGCGAGAAAATCGGCCTCGTCGGCCCCAACGGCGCCGGCAAGACCACGCTGTTCCGCATGATCACCGGGCAGGAAGAACCCGATGAAGGCCAGATTCTGGTCGATCGCGGCGTCAGCATCGGCTTTTTCAGCCAGGACGTGGGCGAAATGGCCGGCCGCAGCGCGGTGGCCGAGGTGATGGCGGGCGCCGGCCCGGTCAGTGAGATCGGCGCGGAACTCGCCAAACTGGAAGCAGCGCTCGCCGATCCGGACCAGGCCGACCAGCTTGACGCCATCCTGGAACGCTTCGGCGAGGTGCAGTCCCGCTTCGAGGAACTCGGCGGCTATGCCCTGGACGGCAAGGCGCGGGAGGTCCTGGACGGCCTGGGATTCTCCCAGGAAATGATGGACGGCGACGTCGGCAAGCTCTCGGGCGGCTGGAAGATGCGCGTCGCGCTCGGCCGCATCCTGCTGATGCGCCCCGATGTCATGCTGCTGGACGAGCCAAGCAACCATCTGGATCTGGAGAGCCTGATCTGGCTGGAACAGTTCCTGGCGGGGTATGACGGCGCGCTTCTGATGACCTCCCACGATCGGGAATTCATGAACCGCGTCATCAACAAGGTGATCGAGATCGATGGCGGCACGCTCACGTCGTTCTCGGGTGACTATGAATTCTACGAACAGCAGCGCGCCTTGAATGAAAAGCACCAGCAGGCCCAGTTCGAGCGCCAGCAGGCGATGCTTGCGAAGGAAATCAACTTCATTGAGCGATTCAAGGCCCGTGCCTCCCACGCCGCCCAGGTACAGAGCCGGGTGAAGAAGCTGGATAAGATCGACCGCGTCGAACCGCCGAAGCGCCGGCAGGCGATGGGGTTCGAGTTCCCGCCTGCCCCACGCTCGGGCGAGGACGTGGCGAACCTGCGCGGCGTTCACAAGCGCTACGGCAACCGCGTGATCTATGAGGGGCTGGACCTGCTGGTGCGCCGGCGCGAACGCTGCTGCGTCCTGGGCGTCAACGGCGCCGGCAAGTCGACTCTGCTGAAACTGGTGGCCGGCACGACCGACCCGGATGAGGGATCTGTGACCCTCGGCGGCAGCGTGAAGATGGGCTACTTCGCCCAGCACGCGATGGAGTTGCTGGACGGCGAACGCACCGTGTTCGAAATGCTGGAGGACGCTTTTCCGCGCGCCGGCCAGGGATCGCTGCGCGCGCTGGCGGGCGGGTTCGGGTTCTCCGGCGACGAAATCGACAAGCGTTGCCGCGTCCTCTCAGGCGGCGAAAAGGCTCGGCTTGTCATGGCGTTGATGCTGTATGACCCGCCGAACTTCCTGGTGCTGGACGAACCGACGAACCATCTGGACATGGCGACGAAGGAAATGCTGATCGCCGCGCTGGCGCAGTATGAGGGCACGATGCTGTTCGTATCCCACGACCGGCATTTCCTGGCCGCGCTGTCGAACCGGGTGCTGGAGCTGACGCCGGATGGCATTCATCAATACGGTGGTGGCTACACGGAATACGTCGCGCGCACCGGGAAGGAAGCGCCGGGGCTGCACGCCTGAGCAGGCAGCGCCGTCCCCGCGTCACTCGGCCGGGATAACCAGTTCGGCGGCGCGGGCGCGGACATCCTCCGCCCAGCGGGCCGGACGGCGGGCATCGAGGTCGAGGTTCACGCCGAACTGACCCAGGCGCCCGATCTCCCGTCCATTGCGGGGATCGGTCAGGCGATGGATCATCCGCAGGGATGAATTGCCCAGATGACCGATGCCGGTTTCGATCAAATAGGGGTCATTCAACCGCAACGCGCCGGACAGGCTCAGCGTCAGCTCGAAGGTTGAAAAGCCGCGGCGGTTGCGCTGCATCGACCCGGTATCCATGCCGATCGCGCAGGCCAACTGGCCGGAAGCGTTGGAGAACCGCAGCACCATCGCGCCCAGCGCGAAATGGCCGGCGAAATCGACATCACCCTGCTTGATCCGTCCGCGCGCCGTCGGGATGAACCCGGTGGTCGATGTCGGTTCCTTCCGCGCCTCGGGCGCCGGACCATTCCACTCCGCAAGCCGACCGGCAATCGCCTCGCGCTGGGCCATGGTCAAGGGCGCCGCTGCAAGGTCCCAATGCGCGTCGAACCAGGTCACCGGCTCCCCAGAAGTCGAATCGAGTACGCGATGACCGAGGCGCAGCGACGTGCCGGCCGCATCGACGGCGATTGCGGCACCCTCGATATGGAAACACGCCCCAGCGCGCAGTTCCTTGACGAAGCGCGCATCCACGCGGCGCGGGAAGCTTCCCTGCCCCAGCAGATCACCCAGCCCGAGTTCATGCGCCAGGTTGGCTTCCGCTTCTTCCAGCCGGTCGAAGTAGAAGCCGATCGTGAAGTGCTCGGTCACGTCGCATTGCCAGGGCGGCACGGCGCCACGGTAGGTCTCGGTCCAGTTCGTCATCGCCTGCGTCCTCTGGATGGGCCAGCCAGGATATCACGGAACGGGAGAGTTGGGCTCCCCCACCATTGCGGCCAGCCGCCGGCCTCGCCAATCTGGGCACCGACCAATAACCGTTGGAGGAACCCATGGCCGATCTGCTGGAAACCATCGAGGATGGCGTCGCCGTCCTGACCCTGAACCGCCCGGAGGCGCTGAACGCGCTGTCGATGGACATCCGCAACGGCCTGCTGAGCGCGCTGGACCGGTTTGCCGACGATCCGAATGTCCGTTGCATCGTCATCACCGGGGCCGGGCGCGCCTTCTGCTCGGGTGGCGACGTGAAGGGCATGGGCGACCGGGCGGCGCGCGGGTATGAGGCGCGGGCGCGCGGCATTCAGTTCTCCAACTCGATCCCGATGGCCATGCGCAAGCACCCCAAGGTCATCATCGGCATGCTGAACGGCGTCGCGGCCGGCGCTGGCATGAGCATGGCGCTGGCCTGCGATCTGCGCGTCGCCGGCAAGTCGGCCCGGATCGGAACAGCATTCCTCAAGATCGGCCTGTCGGGCGATTGGGGCGGCACCTGGACGCTGACGCGCCTGGTCGGCACCGCCAAGGCGCGGGAGATGTATTTCCTGCCCGACATGGTCGGCGCCGATGAAGCGTTGCAGTTCGGCATCGTCAACAAGGTGGTGGAGGATGACCAGTTGCGCGCCGCCACGATGGAAATGGCCCGCCGGATCGCCGACATGCCGCAGGTCGCCGTCGCCGCCACCAAGCGCAACCTTTTCGCCGCCGAAACCGAGAGCTTCGCCACCACGCTCGACATGGAAGCCTATAATCAGGCCCGTTGTTCGCAGACCGAGGATCATCGCGAAGCCGTCATGGCCTTCAGGGAAAAGCGCCGCCCGGTCTTCAAGGGACAGTAAGGCCATGAAGGTCCTGAACACGCTGCCGCAGGGGGACCTGCGGCAGACGGCGGCCTCGGCCAAGGCGTCGGAGGCCGCGGGCTATGACGCGCTGCTGTCGATGGAAAACAAGCACGACCCGTTCCTGGCCCATGCCATCGCGGCGGTGAACACCGACCGGATCGAGCTTGGCACGAACGTCGCCATCTCCTTCCCGCGCAGCCCGATGGTGGTGGCGAACCTGTGCTGGGATTTGCAGACCGCATCCCGCGGGCGGTTCGTGCTGGGGCTTGGGCCGCAGATCCGGCCGCATAATGAAAAGCGGTTCAGCGTGCCCTGGACCGCGCCGGCGCCCCGGATGCGGGAATATGTGCAGGCGCTGCGGGCGATCTGGACCAACTGGGAAACCGGGGAGAAGCTGGATTTCCGTGGCAAGCACTACACTTTCACGCTGATGCCGCCCTATTTCATGCCGCCCTCGACCGGCCAGAAGATGGTGCCGATCACGCTCGCGGCAGTCGGCGAACACTCCCTGCGGATGGCCGGGGAGGTCGGCGACGGCGTGCGGCTGCATCCGTTCTGCACCCGCAAATATGTGGAAGACGCCATCCTGCCGCGCCTGACCGAAGGCATGGCGCGCACCGGCCGCGTGCGGGAGCATTTCGAGATCACCGGCGGCGGCTTCATCGCCACCGGCAAGGACGAGGAATCGACCGCCCATCATTTCGAGTGGGTGCGCGGCCGCATCGGCTTCTACGGCACCACGCCCAGCTATTGGCCGGTGTTCGAGATGCACGGGCTGGGCGACCTCGGGCGGGAACTGAACCAGATGTCCAAGCAGGGGAAGTGGGAGGAACTCGCCTCCCGCGTGCCGGACGATGTCGTGCATCTGTTCGCCGCGGTCGGCACCCACAAGGACATCGCGAAGCGGATCGAGGAACGCTTCGGCGGCCTGTCGGACGCGATCAGCCTGCGCGCCGATCCGACCGGTGAGGGCGATGACGTTCCGCCCGGCCTGATCCAGGACATCAAGCGCGTGGCAACCCCGTTCCATGGCTACAGGACCGCCTGGTAGGAGACAGACAATGGCCTATACACAGATCGAATACACCATCCAGGGCGCCATCGCCCGGATCGCCCATAACCGGCCCGAGATGCGGAACGCCGAAAGCTCGGTCCTGTTGGATGAGATGGACGCCGCCCTGGCCGACGCGATCCGCAACGATGATGTCCGCGTCATCGTGATTGCCGGCAACGGGCAGCATTTCTCGGCCGGCCACGACCTGAAGGAAGGGCAGGAAAAGCGCGCCGGATTCTCGGCCGAACAGCGCTATGCATATGAGGAACTGCGCTACCTCGAATATTGCCTGCGCATCTGGGACTGCCCGAAGCCGACCATCGCATCGGTGCAGGGCGCGGCCATCGCCGGCGGGTTCATGGTGGCGAACATGTGCGACATGATCGTCGCCTCGGATGACGCGTTCTTCGCCGATCCGGTCTGCCGGACGCTGGCCGCCGCGGCGGTGGAGGTGCTGGTGCATCCCTGGGTCATGGGGATGCGGACGGCCAAGGAATTCCTGTTCACCGGCCGCCGCATGGGCGCCGAGGAAGCGCACCGCATCGGCATGGTCAACCGCGTCGTGCCGCGCGCGGAGCTGGAAGCCGCCACGCTGAAACTGGCCGAGGAGGTTGCCTCCGCCCCGCCCTTCGCGATCAAGCTGACCAAGCGGTCATTGAACCGCGCCGCCGACATGCAGGGGTTCCGCAACTCCCTGATGGCGCATTTCGACACGCACCAGTTGGCACATATGTCGGAGGAGTTCCGCCGCGTGAAGGAAGCCGGCCTCGCGAACGCGATCCAGAGCGCCAAGCGGTAACCGAACAAAGCGCGTCCCCCCTGCCCGGGGGGACGTCGCCCAGAGCATGATCGCGCTGCGCGGAATCGTAACAGCGCGTGAATCATGCGATCAAACAAGAGCCTAGAGCGCGCTGACCGTCTATGGTCAGCCTGAAGGCGCTCTAGGCGCAGAAGTCGCCGGACCGGAGTTCGATCGGCTGGCCGTGCGGGGTGCGGGCCGCGGCACGCTCCCAGGCATCGCGGTGGGATGTCAGGTCATCCGGAGTCGTCACGGATTTCTCCGCCACCATCCGCTCCAGCGTCGCCAGCCAGTGGTTGTAGTAGGTCTCCCCGGTGTCCGGATCGCCGGCTGCCTGGGCCGCCTTGATCGTCTCCCCCAGCATCGCCGCCCATTCGCCCCAGGCGAACAGGCCTTTCTCGTGCAGCGCCAGCGTCATGGCGAAGGCCTGCGCCTGCCACGGCTCATGGAACACCGGCCCCTGCGAGTCGGTCGGCAGGCCAGGATTGGCCTGCATGGCCAGCCGGGACGCGGCGGGATCGATGCGGGTCATGTCAGGCGGGGTCCAGATAGGGCTCGAACGCCTCGACCGAGACCTTCAGCGTCGGGTCGCTGTCCGCGCCCCACAGATCCGTCCCCTCGAACCGCACGGTGTAGAGCCACTGGGGATGCTCCCCCTGCCCCATCGCCTCGGTATCCGGGAAGACCTGGCAGCCGTGCAGCCGCTCCACCACGCCGACATGGCCGCGGACATAGCGGGGCAGCCGCGTGTGGGTCTTGGGGTGCGTGTTCCGCGCGAGCACCCGGTCCCCCACCGCGAAGCGCGCCGGGGCGGCGGGTGTGCGCATGAAGTTGCCGCGCCTGGTCACGCGATCGAGGTTGTCGGCGGTCAGCTTGGGTCGGGGCGGCGTCTTGCCAGGGCGCAGCGACTTGCCCGCCTCGATCTCATCGGCGTCGGCATAGCCGTACTTGACGATCGTCCGCTCGAACCGCTCCAGCCAACGGCGATAATAGGACGTCAGATAGAGGTTCGGCGGCAGCACCTCGATCCCATAGCGGCCCTGGTCGATGTTCCAGGCCCCGATCGCGCCCATCACGCGGTTGATGGCCATGACGTCGCCTTCCCATTTCTCGTGGAAAACCGGACCGCTCTCATCGGGATTGACCGGGCCGAAGCCGTCCATCCCGCCCATGTCGTGAATGCCGTTCATGCGCCGCGCTCCGCCGGAGAAGCCGGCACGCCCGTGCCGATCATGGAATCCCGTGTGACCAGTGCGGCCAGTTGTTCCTCGGTCCAACCCTCGGTCCCGGCGGGACGGACGGGCAGGACCATGTAGCGGACCTCGGCCGTGGAATCCCACACGCGGAGTTCCGTCGTCTCGGGCAGCGCCAGGCCGAATTCACCCAGCACCGCACGCGGTTCCTTCACGACGCGGGAGCGATAGGCGAACGACTTGTACCAGACCGGCGGCAGCCCCAGCACGTCCCACGGGTAGCAGGAACACAGGGTGCAGACGACGACGTTATGCCGGTCCGGCGTGTTCTCCACCGCGACCAGATTGTCGCCGACGACGCCCTGGTAGCCGAAGGGAGACGCCGCCTTCCCGGCATCGGTCAGCAGAGCCTCCCGGAACGCGGGATCGGTCCAGGCACGGGCGACGATGCGGGCGCCGATATGGGGGCCGATCTTGGTCTCATACGTCTCGACGATCGCATCCAGCGCGGCGGGATCGGCGTAGCCCTTCTCGACCAGGATCGTCTGCAGGGCGCGGACCCGCAGTTCGGTCTCCGACAGGTCGGAGGCTTCGTGGTCGTGGTCATGATGATGATGGCCGTGATCGTGATGGTGGTCATGCGCTGTCATGGGTGACCTCGTATCCGGTGGGGGGCCTCGGTTGCCGACCATCATAATACCAGTCACGCTGGCAGCGACAGGGATGCCCGCGCGGGCACCGCCAACAACGAAACCGGGAAGCAGACATGAGTGAAGCAAACGCCGAAGACCGCGTCCAATTGACCATCCCAGAGGCCCGGGCGCTCGGCGAAGCGGCGATGCGGGGCGCTGGCTACAGCGCCGATGATGCCTGGATCCTGACCGACCACGTGCTGGACGCGGCCCTGTGCGGCTATGAATATTCCGGCCTGCCGAAGCTGTTGAACGTCGTCGACGCGGCCGACTTCCAGCGCCCGAGTCGTCCCGTCTCCGTCGTGCGGGAAACCCCGGCGACTGCCATGATCGACGGCGGCAACACCAACGGCATGATCGCCGCCTATCGCGCCGCCGAGGCAACCATCAAGGCGGCCGAGTCCACGGGCCTCGCGCTGGTGATCCTGGCCAACACCTGGATGACCGGCCGCAGTGCCTATTACTGCGAGATGATCGCCCGCGCCGGCCTGGTCGTGATCCACACCGTCGCCTCCCCCCCCGCCGTCGCGCCCTTCGGTGGCGCTCGGCCTGCCCTTGGGACCAACCCGATCGCGTTTGGCTTCCCGACCGAAACCGATCCGCTGATCATCGACATGGGCACATCGGCCTTCATGGCGACCGACCTTCAGTTCCGCGCCCGTATCGGCACGCCGATTCCGGAGGGAGTCGCCCTCGGCCCGAACGGCCATCCCACCACCGACGCCAAGGTCGCGCGGATGGGCACGCTGCTGCCCTTTGGCGGCCCGGAAGGCGGTTACAAGGGCTTCGGCCTCGCGCTGGCGATGAACGCGCTGGGTGCCCTGTCGATGGGCATGCAGACCCCGGAATCCCCCAGCGGCTACACCTTCATGGCGTTCAAGCCCGACCTGTTCCTGCCGGCGGAGGAATACCGCGCCGAACTCTCCCGGCGGATCGAGGTGATCAAGGCCACGCCACGGCAGGCGGGGGTGACGGAAATCCGCATCCCCGGCGAACGCGCCAGCCGCACGCGCACCCGCCTGATGGAGGAAGGGATCGTGATCGATCGCAAGATCCACACCGCCCTGGAGCGGTTGGCGGCCGGCCACCTCGACCACGGCGGCTGATACCGTCCCCTCGCCCGCCCGTCCTGTCCGGACGGGCGGGCAACCCGGGTCAGGCTCGGCGGACGTTCCAGAAATAGGGGGCGGTGCCCTCGACCACCCCCACCAGACTCTTGCGGTACGCGGAGCGGATCTGAAACGTTCCCAGCGGCACGTAGGGCGCCTGGTCGAAGGCGCGGACCTGGATCTGGCGCACGATCTCGTCGCGTTCCTTGTCGTCGGTGGTTTCGACGAAGCGGCGGGTCATGACCTCCATCTCCTCATCGGCATACCAGCCAAACCAGGCTGTGCGGCCGAGGCCTCTGATCTGGCTGTGCTCGATCGGCGTGTAACCGATGGTGGACGGACGCCAGGTGTGGATGACCGACCAGCCGCCCTTCTCCACCGGCTCACGCGACACCCGCCGCTGCACGACCGAACCCCAGTCGGTCGCCACCAGTTCCGCGTTCATGCCGATCTTCTTCAGCAGGTCATATGTCACGTCACCAAAGGGTCCCACCGTTGTCAGGTCGGTGGGGCTCAGGACGACGGCCTTCTCACCCTTGTAGCCTGATGCGGCGAGCATCTTGCGGGCCTTGTCCAGATTGGCCTGCATCGCCTCCTTACCGACCGGCAGGCCATATTTGCTGCCGCAGGGGAAGACGGATTGGCAATCCAGATAGGCGCTCTCGTCGCCCGCCGTCACCGCGGCCATGTAGTCGGCGGGGTTGACCGCCATCATCACCGCGCGCCGCACCGCAACGTTGTTGAAGGGTGGATGCAGATGGTTGAAGCGCAGCACACCGTTATAGCCCGTGGGGTTGTGCAGCCCGAGCTGAATGGCGGGGTTCTTCTTCAGCAGCGGCACGAGGTCAGGCTGGACCTGTTCGTACCAGTCGACCTCACCGCTTTGCAGGGCCGCGGCGGCGGTCGCGCTGTCGGGGATGATGCGCCATTCGATCCGCTCGAAATGCGCGACCTTGCCGCCGACCATCCATTCCGCCGGCTCCTGCCGGGGGACATAGCCATCAAACTTCGCATAGGCGACGAAGGCGCCGGAGACATATTCCCCCGGCAGGAACTTGTAGGGGCCGGACCCGGTCGTGTCGGAAATCTGCTTGAACGGATCGGTCTTCGCCACATGCTCGGGCATCATGAAGGCGACCGAGGCGCCGCCGCGGGCAATCGCCTCGATGAAGATGGGAATGGGCCGCTTCAGGACGATCTTGATCGTGCGGTCATCCTGCGCGGTGCAGGTGTCCACGTATTGCCACATCGTCTGGCCGAGGGTCTCGCGGGCGGCCCAGCGGGCGAGGCTGGGGGCACAGTCCTGCGCGCGTACCGGCTCACCATTGTGGAACTTCAGGCCGTCGCGCAGCTTGATCAGATAGGTGCGGCCATCATCGGACAGCGTATAGCCCTCGGCCATCTGCGGCTTGGGTTCCAGCTTTGAGGTGACACCGAACAGCAGATCGTAGATCGCCCAGCCGTGATGCACGGTGGGCTGCGCGGTGGTGAAGATCGGGTCCAGCAGGGTCAGGTTGGCCTGCGGGACAAATTTAAGTGTGCGGGCATCGGCCTGCTGGCCAATCGCGAAGCGGGTCGGCGCAACCGATGCTGCGGCTGCGCCTGCTACGAACATGCGTCTTTTCACTATCCTGGCTCCCTTCGTACGTTCTATGCTCGCCATCGTTGATGGGGCGGGCTTGTCGGCTTGCGCAGTCTCCTCCGGCCGCTTGGGCGACCAGCACCGGGACACGCTAGCCTTGAGGGAGATGTATAGGCAATGCCGGCGGCACGCGAGGCGCCGCCGGTTGGATGAAAAAGGGTCGGCTGGCGTCGATTCGTTACTTGAAGACGAACTCCTTGTAACCGCCCTTGGCAACCTCATCCGTCTTGCGACGGAAATGAACGCCGTTGCCGTTGTAGCCGAGGACGCGGCGAACCGTGCGGCCTTCGACGTTGCGGTTCACGCCGGTCTGCCAGGAATCGACCTTGGACGACAGCAGTGGTTCCGCGGCCTTGATCACCGTTTCGGTCCAGGCATCGACTTCATCGGAGCGGGTTTCGACGCGCGTGTACTTGTGGTCCTGCATGTAGCGCAGGATGCCGGCCTGGAATTCCACGCTGTGCTCGATCGCCTGCGGGATATTGCCGCGCGCGGTGTGCGGGCCCAGCACCATCAGCATGTTGGGGAAGCCTTCCGCGAGCATGCCCAGATAGGTCCGCGGCCCATCCGCCCAGACGTCCTTCAGGTCCACGCCGTTCGAGCCCTTGATCTCCATGCGATCGAACGCACCGGTCACGCCGTCGAAGCCGGTGGCGTAGATCAAGATGTCGAACTCATACTCCTGCTTGCTGGTCTTCACGCCCTTCGGGGTGATGCACTCGATCTGCTCGTCGTTGATGACGTCGACCAAGGTCACGTTGTCGCGGTTATAGGCTTCGAAATAGCCGCTTTCGAGTGGGACGCGGCGCGCGCCAAAGCCGTGGTCCTTGGGGATCAGTTTTTCCGCGACCTTAGGGTCCTTGACGCGCTGGCGGATTTTGTTTGCGATGAATTCGCTGATCGCCGCGTTGGCCGCTTCATCGACCAGGATGTCGCGGAAATTGCCCATCCAGATGCCGAAGCCGGGTTCGCCGTACAGCTTCTCCCAGAAGACCTCACGCTCCTCCGGCGGCACATCCAGCGTCTTGCGGGGGTCGGCGGTGTGGATGAACCAGCTTGGGGTCTTGGCACAGCGGGCGTAGATCTCGTCATAGCGAGACTTGATCTCCTCCATCTCCTGCTTGCTGATCTTGGAGTTGTGCAGCGGCGCGGCCCAGTTCGGCCGGCGCTGGAAGACGGTCAATTGCTTGGCCTGCTTGGCGATTTCCGGGATCGCCTGGATCGCGGTCGCGCCCGTGCCGATGATGCCGACGCGCTTGCCGGTGAAATCAACCGGCGTGTGCGGCCAGCGGGCGGGGTGATAGGCCGGGCCCTTGAAGCTGTCGCGGCCGGGGATGGCGGGCAGCGTATGGGCCGACAGAATGCCGATCGCGGTGAACAAGAAGCGGGACCGGGCCTGCTGGCCGCTGTCCAGCGTGACGGTCCACTTCCCGCTCGCGTCGTCCCAAT
>CANJSR010000115.1 GCA_947476855.1 Acetobacteraceae bacterium | reverse complement strand
CTGAAGGATTACCGCGACATCGCGACGGCCGAGGTGCTGGTCAACCACCTGACCCAGGTCGCGCCCGAGTGCTACGAAAAACTGGGTGGCTTCGCCGTCATGAACCCGCCGATCCGCGGCCAGAGGCACATGGACGCCGCCTGGCGCGCCGTGAATGACGGGCTGGTGGACACCATCGGGTCCGACCACGCCCCGCATGCGCGGGAAAAGAAGATGCTGCCCTGGCCGAACTGTGCCTCCGGCCTGACCGGTGTGCAGACGCTGGTCCCGGTCATGCTGAACCACGTCAACGCCGGCCGCCTGTCGCTGTCGCGCATGGTGGACATGATGTCGGCCGGCCCGGCGCGGGTCTATGGCGCCGTCGGCAAGGGCCGGCTCGCCGCCGGCAACGACGCCGACTTCACGATCGTGGACATGAAGAAGCAGCGGCGGATCGAGGAATCCTGGATCATCTGCCCCGCCGGCTGGACCCCCTTCGCCGGGATGGACATCACCGGCTGGCCGGTCGCCACCATCATCCGCGGCAACGTGGTGATGCGCGATGACGAAGTGCAGGGCGAGCCGATCGGCAAGCTCGCGAAGTTCATCGGCTGAATGACAAGGCTTCCGGGTGTCCGATTAGCCTTGACACCCGGAACAATTTTGGCAGAGTGACCGCATGAAGCTGATCCACCGATCACAGAGAGCCAGGGAGGCCGTCCATTCGACATCGTCGAGTGGAGACGTCTTCCTCTGCGCCGTGATCGGAATCATGCTTCTCGCGGTCCTCGGCGACATCGTCGGCCCGATCCTCCTGGGGGAGGCGGGGATGGAACTCGCATTGTTCGACATGGGCGGGGAAAGCGCGGTCATCGCCTTCCAGCACTGGTCGCTGCTTGAAATGATGCTCGCCGCCGGGGCCGTCGCCTTGGCTGTCAGCGTCATCCGGACCGAAATCCGGGCAGCCCTCCGCACCATGGTCTCCGCCCTCATCCGGGGCCTGGGGAAAGTGCCAATCTGACTCCAACAACGGCCGACCCGCGTACCTCGATCCGCAATCGCGGAAACGGAGCACGCGCGTCGGATATTTCCGTGGCCTCGCTGCGCGCGCGCTGATCCAGCGCGCCGCCGCCGCCCGGAAGCGCTCGGCCCCCCATGGGGCCGTTCCCTTACCGTTGTTCGTTGGAGTCTCAAATGGAAATGGAATTCTTCTCGGCCGCGTTCTTCTCGGCCCTGCTCGCCATCGTTCTGATCGACCTCGTGCTCGCGGGCGACAACGCCCTCATCATCGGCCTGGTTGCCCGCAACCTGCCGAAGGACCAGCAGAACAAGGTCATCTTCTGGGGCACGTTCGGCGCCATCGCCATCCGTGCCGCCATGGCCATGGTCGTGGTCTATATCCTCGCCGTCCCCGGCTTCATGCTCGCCGGCGGCCTCGCCCTTGTCTGGATCGCGCGAAAGCTGCTGACCCCCGGCTCGGACATGGCGGTGCATGAGGAAAAGCTCGCCAACGCCCCTGTAACCTCGCTGTTCAGCGCGATCCGCACGGTCGTCATCGCCGACGCCGTCATGGGCGTCGACAACGTGATCGCCATCGGCGGCGCCGCCAAGGGCAGCATGTTCCTGCTGGTCCTGGGCCTGGCCATCAGCGTGCCGATCATCGTCTGGGGCAGCCACCTGGTCATCAAGCTGGTCGACCGCTTCCCCGCCGTCATCCTGCTGGGCGGCGCCGTGCTGGCCTGGACCGCCTATACCATGATCATCCGGGAGCCCTTCCTGGCCACCTGGTTCCAGACCCACCCCGCGCTCAAGATGGTCACGGCGATCCTGATCTTCTCGGTGGCGATGGCCCCCTGGATCGCGGCCCGCCTGTCCGAGCGGATGCAGGCCATTACCATCCTGCTGCCGGCCCTGATGATCTGGCTGCTGGGCGTGGAAGTCGCCGGCACCCTGCTGCACACCAAGCTGAACTACCTGTCCGCGACCGAAACCGGCGCGCAGGTGCTGAACGCCGTGCGCTGGGTGGGCTGGGTGCCGCTGGCCCTCGGCTTCCTGTGGATCCGCGAGCAGCGCCTGGCCAATGCTCGGCAGACCCAGGGCATCTGATCGCTTCTTCCTGGCTGTCAACGAAAGCGCGGCGTCCCTCGGGGCGCCGCGTTGCGTTTGGGGACACCCCTGTTGACGTCCGCCCGGCGGAACCATCCGCGACCCCCAATGTCGCCATACGTATCAAACGTTGTGAACAATCCTCAATTTGGGTATCATCCAGTCACATGAGTTTGTCGCATACAGCGTGACACAGGAGGCAGCCGTGACCCCCGATCGCGGTCCGCCATTGTCGCCAGGCCTGACCGACCGCCGCATACGCATAGCCACAGCCCGTCCAGGCTGATCGCCCGCCCCTACTCTCCCGACAGCCCGAAGGCGCCCCGATGGTCAATACGATCACCTCCACCTTCACCTCGACCGTCACCCTGTCGCTGCCGGCCGAGATCGACACCGTCATCGCCGGCGGCGCTCGGCTGCTGGAGGGGCTGTACGGCGCCAATTCCAACGCCTGGACGATCACCAACAACGGCTTCGTCCGCTCTACGACCCTCGCCGCGATCGATCTGGCCGCGGGCGGCACGATCACCAACCTGTTGAACCGCCGGATCAGCGGCACCCAGAACGGCATCCAGATCAACGGCGGTACCGGGCTGGTGGTGAACGCCGGCACGATCACCAGCGGCGCCGGCGGGGCCGGCATCGTGTTGACCAACGGAACGGTCACCAACCAGGCGACCGGCAGCATCATCGGCACCCACGGCATCATGGCGTCGGAAGCGGCGACCGTCAGCAACGCGGGAACGATCCAGGCCAGCCTCTCGGGCACCGGCGTCGTGCTGATCGGCGGCGGGTCCGTCACCAACCTCGCCACCGGCCGCATCACCGGCCAGTACGGCATCGCCGCCGGCGGCCTGCTGATCGCCGACAATGCCGGGTTCATCAGCGGCGGCACCATCGGCGCGGCCATCGCCGCCAGCGCGGGCGGCACCGTCACCAACCGGGCCGGCGGCACGCTGACCGGATACAACGGAATCGCCGCCACATCCGGATCGCTGATGACCGTCACCAATGGCGGCTCCATCAACGGCACCGAGGCGGGAATCTATCTGCGCGACGGCGGCACCGTCATCAATGAAACGACCGGCGTGCTGACCGGGCGATACGGTGTCGAGGGCGGACCCGACGGGGCCCTGTCCGTCAGCAACGCCGGCACGATCAACGGCTCGGACGCGGCGATCTACCTGCAGGGTGGCGGCACGATCACCAACAAGGCCTCGGGCGTGCTGTTGGGGACGGCCGGTGGCGTCATCATGGTCTACGCGCCGGCCACGCTGACCAACGCGGGCCTGGTCGATGGCGGCAATATCGGGGTCGGCCTGTTCGCCGGCGGCCTGGTGGAGAACGAGGCCACCGGCACCATCACCGGTACTGTCGGCGTCACCGGCGACGAGATAACGATCGACAACGCCGGTCTCATCACTGCCACCGGGTCCTACGGGACCGCGATCGCGGTGTCCGGCACGTCCTCGGTCACCAATCGGGTCGGCGCCACCATCTCGGCCGAGTACGGGATCATGTCCAAGGCCGTCCTGGTTGTCGTCGACAACAGCGGCCTCATCGAAGGCGGCAGCGACTACGGGATGGGCGGCATCTCGGCGACCTTCGATGCCCAGATCACCAACCACGCCGGCGGGACGATCTCCGGCCGCACCGCGATCCAGAGTGGCGCCGCCCCGATCACCGTCACCAACGCCGGCCTCATCGCCGGCGATACCGCCGGCCCCCTTTCGGCGGGCATCTACCTTGGCGCCGGCGGGACCATCACCAACCACGCCGGCGGATCGATCACCGGCTACTTCGGCCTGTTCGCCAACTACACCTATGGCGAGGTGCTCACGATCAGCAACGCCGGCCTGATCTCCGGCCAGTCGGACTGCGGCTGCGGCCACGGCATCTACCTGTTCGGCGACGGGACGATCACCAACCTCGGCTCCGGCACCATCCGCGGCTCCTCCGCCATCATGGCAGAGTACGGAGGCAGCCTGACCGTCTCCAACGCCGGCACGATCACGGGCAACCCGACCTACGCCACCGGGCACGGCATCTGGTCCTACGCGGAGAACGACGTCACCAACCAGGCCGGCGGGCTGATCTCCGGCTATACCGGCATCGGGCTGTTCGGAACGGTCAACGCGCTGACCAACGCCGGCACCATCATTGGCCTCGGCGGCACGGCCGCGCTGTTCGCCATGGACCAGACCAACTTCCTCGGCATCGAGGCCGGCGCCGTCTTCACCGGCGTGGTGGATGGCGGCAACGGCGCCGGGTCGGCTGGCACCAGCACGATGGAGCTGACCTCCAGCGCCTCCATTGGCACGCTGACGGGGATCGGGACCGACTTCATCAACTTCACCACGATCGGGATCAACGTCGGCGCCAGATGGGCGTTCACCGGCGCCAACACGATCGACGCCTATACCAACCTGACCAACGACGGCTCCCTCACCCTTCTGGGCGGGACCCTGTCCGCGACGGGGCAGATCACCAACAGCGGGACCATCCGCCTCGCCCCCGCGACGATGTCGGTGCAGGACCTTCTGGGCACCGGGCGGGTCGTGATCGGCGGCGGCGGCCTGCTGGAGACGGCGGGCACCGTCGATGCCGGCCAGACCATCGTCTTTGGCGCGGGTGACGCCGAACTCAGCCTCGCGCCGGACGCGTTCAGCGGCCTGCTGATGAACTTCTATGCCGGCGACACGATCGACCTGAGCGGGATCACCGATGTCCTGTCGGCCTCGGTCATCAATGTCGGGACGTTGTTCATCGACCGATCCGGCGGCCCGGACATCTCCCTGCTGCTCGATCCGTCGATCGACTATTCCACCGCCAGCTTCTTCATCACCGATGAGGTGGATGGCGACTTCATCACCACCGACCTGGCCTGCTTCGCCGCCGGCACCCGCCTCGACACGCCGGATGGCCCGGTCGCCGTGGAAAACCTGGCCGAGGGCGACCAGGTGCTGACCGCCGCCGGACCGGCCCGTCGGGTGAAATGGGTGGGCTGGCGGCATCTGGACCTGCGGCGCCACCAGGACCCCGCCGTCGCGCAACCGATCGAGGTCGCGCCCGACGCCATCGCCCCCGGCATCCCGGCACGCGCGGTGCGCCTGTCACCCGAGCACGCCCTGGCGCTCGACGGCATGCTGATCCCGGTGCGGCTGCTGACCAACGGGACCACCATCCGCCAGGACGCGGCCTGCGCGTCGGTCACGTACTACCATGTCGAACTCGACTCGCATGACCTGCTGCTGGCCGAGGGGATGGCGGCGGAATCCTACCTCGACACCGGCAACCGTTCGATCTTCGCCAATGCCGGCCTGCCTTTGACCCTGCATCCCGATTTCGGAGCGGGCAACGACCAGGCGCGCCGGGACGCGCAATCCTGCCTGCCCTTCGCGGCCGATCCGGACCGCGTGCGCCCGGTCTGGAACCGGCTGGCCGGCCGGACCGTCATCCAGGACACGCCGACGACCGACGATCCGGATTTGCGGGTGCGGGTGGACGGGCGGGATCTGCGCCCGATCTCGGTCCGCGCCGGCGTCCATGTCTTCGCGATTCCGGCCCGGTCGGGATCGGTCCGCCTGCTCTCCCGCGCCTGCGCCCCGCATGCGATCCATCCCTGGGTCAGCGACCGGCGTGGCCTGGGCGTGGCTGTGCGCGGGATCACGATCCGGCGGGACGGCGGCGTCCAGGTCCTGCCCCCGGATCACCCCGGCCTGAGCGACGGCTGGTGGACCGCGGAACGGGACGACGCCACGCTGTGGCGCTGGACCAAGGGGGATGCGCTGCTGCCGCTGGAAGCTGGCGGGCCGGCGATCCTGGAAATCCGGATCGGGGCACCGCCACTGTATCTCGCGCAGGCCGCCTGACGGAGGTCAGGCTCCGGCGATGAACCGGTAGGAGTCGCGGAACCGCTCCACCCGGCCCAGGCCGGGCCAGGGGTGGTGGTAGCCGATGACGCTCAGCCGTTCATCGACCAGCCGGTTGAGCATCCGCCGCCGCGTCTCCACCCCGATCTCCGGTTCGGTGTCGTAGGCGCAGCGGGCTTCCGGATACAGGTAGGACAAAGGGTCATGGAAGGCGACGTCGCCGGTCAGGCAGGCGCCGCCATCGATCAGGAACGCTAGGTGCCCCGGCGTGTGTCCCGGCGTCAGCCAGGCCTGCACACCCGGCAGGAAGGACTGCCCGTCGCGGATGGTGACGATCCGTTCCCGCAGCGGCAGCAGGTGCTTCTGGACGCCACGCTGGGAGATTTCGTCCTGCGCCGGATTGCCGGCCTCGCCCCAGAAATCCAGTTCGGCCTCGGCCATGTAGATCGTGGCGTTGGGGAAGTTGGGCGTGCCGTCGTCCCCCATCGTGCCCCAGCAATGATCGCTGTGGGCATGCGTCAGGACCAGCGCGTCGATCGAGGCCGGGTCCACCCCCGCTTCCCGCATGTTGGCCAGCAGCCGGCCGCTTTCGGTGCCGAACATCGTGTCCGTGCCCATGCCGTTGTCGAACAGCGCCCGCTTGCCGCCGGTTTCCAGCAGCAGGCAATTCTGCTCCACCAGGATGCGGTCCGGCACCTGACCCGCATGGGTCAGGGCATCGGCCAGGGCCGCCGGGTCGACGCCCTGGAAGATGCGGTGCGGCCTGGCGAGCCGCAGCGGCCCGTCCGAGATCATCGTCGCGGCGATGTCGCCGATCGTGAAGCGATGGAACATCAGCCGATCCTCCGGCACGCGGTTTCGAGCCAGGCCCGCTCCTCGGCGGGCAGATGCGGACCGATCTTCGCCAGCACCTGGGCGTGGTAGGCGTTGAGCCATCCCAGTTCCTCGGTCGTCAGCAGGGAGGGGTAGATCAAAGCGCGGTCGAAGGGCGCCCAGGTCAGGGTCTCGAACCGCAAGAAGGGCCGGTTGGCGTCCGGCAGGCTGGCGGACTGGACCAGCAGCAGGTTCTCCAGCCGGATGCCGTAGTGGTCGGGCAGATAGTAGCCAGGCTCATTCGACAGGATCATCCCTGCCGCGATCGGCACCGGGCGCGCGAGGCGGGAGATGCTGACGGGTCCCTCATGCACCGACAGGAAGCTGCCAACCCCATGGCCTGTCCCGTGGTCGTAATCCAGACCCGCCGCCCACAGCGCCCGTCGGGCAAACGAGTCGATATGCGCGCCGCCAACGCCCTGCGGAAAGATCAGGGTCGCGATGGCGATATGGCCCTTCAGCACCCGCGTCACGCGGGCTTTCACCGGCGCCGGGGCGGGGCCAGGCCCGGTCCAGACCGTGCGGGTGATGTCGGTCGTCCCGTCCTCATACTGAGCGCCCGAGTCGATCAGATAGACCTCGTTCGGCTTGATCGAGCGGTTGGAGGCCTCGGTGACGCGGTAGTGGATGATGGCGCCGTGTTCTCCCGCGCCGGAGATGGCGGGGAAGCTCTCCCCCCGGAAGCCACGGACCTCTCCGCGCAGGGCGAGCAGCCGGTCTGCGGCCGACATCTCGGTTTCCGTGCCGCGCGGGGCGTTGCGGGACAGCCAGTGCAGGAACCGGCACATGGCGACCGCGTCGCGTTGATGGGCGTCGCGGCTGCCGGTCTGCTCGACCGCGTTCTTCTGGGCCTTGGGCATCAGGCAGGGATCGGGGCCAGCCACCACCGTCGCCCCGGCGTCGCGCAGTTTCTGCGCGAACCAGACAGGCGATCCCACCGGATCGACTCGCACCTTCTTGCCCGATAGCCGCCGCAGGGCCGGTTCCAGCGCGTCCCGTCCGGCGACCGAGACGCTGTTGCCGAGCCAGGCACGCGTGTCCTCGGGGATCTTGGCGGGGTCCATGAAGAGTTCGGCGCCGCCATCGGCGTGGATCAGGCCGAAGCCCAGGGCGAAGGGGGTGAACGGCACATCGCCCCCCCGGATATTGAACAGCCAGCAGATGGAGGCCGGGTCGGTCAACACCGCCGCGTCCTGGCCGGCATCGGCCAGCAGTTTCGCGATGTCCTGCCGTTTGTCGTCGGCCGAACGCCCGGCCAGCGCCAAGGGATGCGGACGGGCGGGGGCCTGGGGAGGCGCGGGCTGGTCGGTCCAGACGGCGTCGACGGGGTTGGTCGTGACCGGCTGCATGGTCAGGCCGGCGTCCGTATAGCGGGCCAGGCCTTCCTCACTGATCAGCAGCGGGTCGTAGCCGATCTTCGCGCCCTTCGGCGTATTGGCGGCCAGCCAGCCCGGGGGCGGTTCCTCGGTGATGTGCCGCCGCTCCCACAGCGCCCCATCGGTCTGCTGCGCCAGTTGCAGGACGTAGCGCCCGTCGGTGAACACCGCCGCCTTGTCGGCCAGCACGGCGGCCAGGCCGGCGCTGCCGGTAAAGCCTGTCAGGAACGTTAACCGTTCCGCCGAGGCCGGGACGTATTCGCCCAGATGTTCATCCGCGCGCGGAACGATGAAACCATCCAGGCCCTGACGGACAAGTTCGGCCCGCAGGGCGGGAAGCGGAGAGTGGGTCATGCGGCGCTCCTGGTTCTGGGGGCGATTAACGATTCGTTAGTACACGTATGACCATGCATCGCGCGCATGGCTGGGAAAGCGTTTTGGCAGTTATCCACAGACCGCCGGGAGAATATGTTGCACCGCACAAACCCGGGGCGCCCCGCCACCCGACGTCGCGTTGGACCGGGTTTGTAGAAGGAACTGAAACCCATGACGGCACATATCGCCAAGAGCGACCTCGCTTTCGAGCTTCCCAAGCAGACCTATATCAACGTCCGCCTGGAAGAGCCCAACCTGACCACGCCGTTCGTTGAGCAACCGAAGCCTGGGCTGTTCGGCTGGATCGCACAACGCATCGCGGCCTTCTCGGAATGGACCCAGGCGCGCGCGCAGGCGGAAGAACTCCGCGGCATGACCGAGCGTGAACTGGCCGATATCGGACTGAACCGCGGCGACCTGAACCGCGTGTTCTCGCAGGAGCATAACCGTGACCTCCGGGAAGCCCGCGCGCTCCTCGGCTGATCCCGGCCTGACAGTGATATCGCACCACGGGCGGGCCTGATCCTCAGGCTCGCCCGTTTGCGTTTTTCCGGACCACGATCGTGGTCCAGTTGCCCTGGCGGATCATCCGTTCCAGCCGCAGCCCCCGCCGCAGATGGGCGGCCAGCACCATGCGGGCCTGCGTGTTCAGCAGGCCGGCCAGGATCGCTGTGCCGCCGGGCGCCAGGCGCGCCGCCATGTGGCGGGCCATGCCGCAGACCGGGCGGGCCAGGATATTCTCGAACACCAGGTCATAGGGGCCGCCGCCGCGCACCCCGGGGTTGAGCCAGCCATTCGCCAGCCGCACGCGGATCTGCTTCGACAGCCCGTTCAGGCGAGCGTTGTCGCGGGCGGTGCGGACCGACCATGGCTCGATATCCGTCGCCAGGACGGGGCGGCGCAGCAGTTTGACCGCGGCCATCGCCAGGATGCCCGAGCCGGTGCCGACATCGAGGATGCGGCGCGGCTTGCGGCGGGCCACGGTTTCCAGCGCGATCAGGCAGCCGCTGGTCGAGCCATGCTCTCCGGTCCCGAAGGCGAGGCCGGCGTCCAGCGTCAGCGTGACCCGTCCTGGGGGTTCCGGGCCGGTCAGATGGGTGCCACGGATGGACAGGCGCTTGCCGATGCGCTGTTCGGGGAAGGAGGCGTAGGTGCGGGCGAGCCAGCCATCGGCTTCCGTCGCCGATCGGGTGAATTCGACGGTGACGCCCGAGACCATGGCCGCCAGCGCGAGCGCCGCCGTCAGGTCGGGTTCGTTCATGCCGACCTGCTTCACACCCTCCACCCGCCAGTCACCGGTCTTGTTGTCGCGGAAGAAGCCGACCGTGTCGCAGACGGAGGCCATGGCGGCTTCGTAGGCTTCCAGCGCGGAGTCGGGGATGGTGACCGCGATGGTCTCGAGAGGGATGGGGCTGCGGCGGGCGGTCATGGGTGGGGTCCATGGGAGACGGACGGTGCGACAGACCGCCCCCCCTCCCCTTGCGGGAGGGGGCTGGGGGGAGGGGTATCGCGGCACGGACTGGGGGGTATCCACCCCTCCCGCCAACCCCCTCCCGCAAGGGGAGGGGGAGTGTACGGAGTCCCCACACCAAACCCGCCGAAACCCACAACCACCCCCATCAAACCCGCTCCACAAACCGATCGAGCACCCGCTTGTCCCCCGCTTTTTCGAACGCGATATCCAATTTGTCGTCCTCGGTCGCCGTGACCGTTCCGTAGCCGAATTTCTGGTGGAACACCCGTGTGCCAACCGGGATCGTTTCGGTCCGGGCGGCGCGGGCGGGTTGTTCCCAGGCCTCGATCACCCGTTGCCGGCGCGCAACCAAGGGGAACTGGCCGGAAAACACCGGGGTGGCCGTTGCCCGCCGTTCCCGTTCCATCGCGGCTGATCCGGTGCGCGTCACCTGGTCCTCGGGGATTTCCTCCAGGAAGCGGCTGGGCATGCTGGTCTGCCACGATCCGTAGATACGCCTGTTGGACGCGTAGCTGACGATCGCACGGCGCCGAGCACGGGTCAGGCCGACATAGGCGAGGCGCCGTTCCTCCTCCAACCCCTTGTTCCCACCTTCATCCATTGAACGCTGGTTGGGGAACACCCCATCCTCCCAGCCCGGCAGGAACACCGTGTCGAACTCCAGCCCCTTGGCGCCATGCAGTGTCATCAGGCTGATCTTGTCGGTGGCGGAATTGTCCTCGTTCTCCATTACCAACGACACGTGATCGAGGAAGCCCGACAGCGTCTCGAAATCCGCCAGTGCGCGCACGAGTTCCTTCAGGTTCTCCAACCGCCCCGGCGCCTCGGGCGATTTGTCCTGCTTCCACATCTCGGTGTAGCCGCTTTCGTCCAGCATCACCTGCGCCACCACAACATGCCCGTCGCTCGGCAGCATCTCCCGCCAGCGCGCCAGGCCGGCCAGCAGGGCGCCCAAGGCCTCCTTCGCTTTCCCACGGACACCGCCGCGTTCCAGCACACGGCCGGCGGCGAGGGACAAGGGCACGCCTTCGGCCCGGACGATGTCGTGCATGGCGCGCAGGGCGACGTCGCCGATGCCGCGCCGAGGCAGGTTCACGATCCGCTCAAACGCCAGGTCATCCGACGGCTGCACGGTCGCGCGCATATAGGCGATGGCGTCGCGAATTTCCTGGCGCTCGTAGAAGCGCAGGCCGCCGATCACGCGATAGGGAATGCCGGTGACGATCAACCGTTCCTCAAACGAACGGGTCTGGAAGCCGGCGCGCACCAGCACGGCCATTTCCTGCAAGGACTCGCCTTCCAGCCGCAACGCCTCCACCCGGCCGCAGACCATGCGGGCTTCCTCGTCGGAGTCCCACAGACCGACGATCTCCACCTTCTCCCCGTGTTGCGCATCGGCGCGTCCAGGGCGGAGAGTCTTGCCCAGCCGCCCTTCATTATGCGCGATCAGGCCGGAGGCCGCGGCCAGGATCGGCGCGGTGGATCGATAGTTGGATTCGAGACGAACGATCTTCGCGCCCTCGAAATCCTTCTCGAACCGCAGGATGTTCTCCACCTCCGCCCCACGCCAGGAATAGATCGACTGGTCGTCGTCGCCGACGCAGCAGATGTTCTTGTGACCCTGGGCCAGCAAACGGAGCCAGTAGTACTGGACCAGGTTGGTGTCCTGGTACTCATCGACCAGGATGTAACGAAACGACCGGTGATACTGCGCCAGGATGTCGGGGTGGTTGCGCAGGATCTCGGTCATGTGCAGCAGCAGGTCGCCGAAATCGGTCGCGTTCAGCACCCGCAGCCGGTCCTGGTATTTCTCGTACAGTTCCCGCGCCCGTCCGTTGGCGTAGTCCGAATCCTCGGGTCCGCTGACGCGGGCGGGGGGCAGGCCGCGGTCTTTCCAGCGCTGGATCGTGCTCATGAGGCCTTGCGGCGTCCAGCGCTTGGTGTCGATCCGTTCCG
>CANJSR010000114.1 GCA_947476855.1 Acetobacteraceae bacterium | reverse complement strand
GTAGTCGGTGGCGACGAAGCCCAAGGGCGCGAGGCCCGCCCGTTCCATCCGCCGCGTCAGCAGCATGCCCAGGGTCTGGTGGGCGTTGCGGCCCTCGAAGCAATAGGCGACCAGGTACCAGCGATCCCCACGCGGAAAGGTCTCCACCAGCAGGTCCGCCCGTCCGGGCATGCGGGAGACGGCGCGTTGCAGCCGCAACCACTCCTGGACCTGCTCGGGGAACAGGTCCCAGCGGGACGGGTCCTGCAACAGGCCGCGCACGCGGTCGGCCAGGTTGGTCGTCAGCGGCAGCCGCCCGCCCTCATAGGCCGGAACCATGGGTTCGCCGTCGCCGCCCTCGGCGCATTCCACCGCCATCTCGTGCAGGCGGAGGAACCGCAGCAGGCGGCCGGCGAACATGAAGGTGTCGCCGGGGCGGAGCAGGTTGACGAAGTATTCCTCGATCTCCCCCAGCACCGGGCCGAAGCGCTTGCGCCCGACCAGGCGCACTTTCAGCATCGGGGCTTCCACGATGGTGCCGATGTTCATCCGGTGCTGGGCGGCGATTCGGAGCGACCGGACATGCACCAGGCCCTCACTGTCGCGGAACAGTTTCCGCCATTGCTCATAGGCGGTCAGGGCGTAGCCGCCGTCCTCCACGAACCGCACCACGTCGTCGAAGTCTTCCCGGGACAGGTCCGCATAGGGCTGCGCCGTCGTGACCTCGGCGAAAACATCATCGGGGCGGAACGGTTCGGCGCAGGCGAGGCCCAGCAGATGCTGCGCCAGCACGTCCAACCCGCCTGGTCGGGGCGGGTCGCCGTCGAGTTCGCGGGCGGTGACGCCGAGCATGGCGGCCTCGCATTCGAGGACCTCGAAGCGGTTGGCGGGGACGAGGATGGCGCGGGATGCCTCATCCATCCGGTGGTTCGCCCGCCCGACCCGTTGCAGCAGGCGGGAGACGCCCTTCGGCGCCCCGACCTGGATCACCTGGTCGACGCCGCCCCAGTCGATCCCGAGGTCGAGGGAGGATGTGGCGACGACGGCGCGGAGCCGGCCCTCGGCCATCGCGGCTTCGACCTTGCGGCGCTGCTCGACTTCCAGGGAGCCGTGGTGCAGGGCGATCGGCAAGGTCGGGTCGTTCAGCTTCCACAGGGCCTGGAACATCAGTTCGGCCTGGGCGCGGGTGTTGACGAAGACGATGGTCATGCCGGCGGCACGGATCAGGTCCATGACCTGCGGCGCGGCCTCGAGGCCCATGTGGCCGGACCAGGACAGGCGGCCGGCGGGGATGGTCATCGACAAAGCCGGGGGCGCGCCGTCGGCCACGCTGATCACGCGGGAGGCGCCGACATAGGCCTGGATCGCCGCCGGGTGCGCCACCGTCGCCGACAGCCCGACGCGGCGCAGGCCGGGGGCGAGCACGCCGAGGCGCGCCACGCACAAGGCCAGTTGGTCGCCGCGCTTGTTGCCGGCGAGGGCATGGGCCTCATCCATCACGATGCAGCGCAGGGCGGCGAACATCGCCCGCGAGTCGGGCAGGCTCAGCAGCACCGCCAGGCTTTCGGGCGTGGTCAGCAGGATATGCGGCGGGTCCTGCTTCTGGCGGGCGCGCCGGTTGGCGGGGGTGTCGCCGGTGCGGGTCTCTACCCGGATCGGCAGGCCCATGGCTTCGATGGGGGACAGCAGGTTGCGGGCGATGTCGGTCGCCAGGGCCTTCAGGGGGCTGACGTAAAGTGTGTGCAGGCCGGGGGGAGGGACCTCGGCCAGGGCGAGCAGGCTGGGGAGGAAGCCGGACAGCGTCTTGCCGCCGCCGGTCGGTGCGATCAGCAGGACGCTTTCCCCGGCACGTGCCGCGTCCAGCATGGCCAACTGGTGCGCCCGGGGCGCCCAACCCTTTGCTGCGAACCAGCCTGCGAATGGTTCCGGTAATGTTCCCGCCATGCGGTCAGGAAAGCATATCGTCCAACTGCCGCGCTACCTCCATCAGCACCGGGTCCCAGTCATCGCGCCGGGTCTGGCGGAACAGCCACATCGAGGGGTACCACGGGCTGTCGTCGCGGTGCAGCATCCAGCGCCAGTCCGGCACCGCGGGCAGCATGACCCACACCGGCCAGCCCATCGCCCCGGCCAGATGCGCGATCGCGGTATCGACCGTGATCACCACGTCCATCAGCGACACCAGCGCGGCGGAATCGGCGAAATCCCGCAGCAGCGCGCTGTGGTCGCGCAGATGCGGCAGTTCGGCCAGCGCCGCCCGGTCGCCCTGCCGCACGTCATTCTGCAGCACGTGGAACTCCCGGTCCGGCCGGTCGCGCAGCAGGCCGGCCAGGCGCGAAAGGGGGATCGAGCGGCGCGCGTCCTCCCGGTGCACGGGGTTGCCCGACCAGGCGACGCCGATGCGCATGACGCGGCGCGGGCCGATCCGGTTGCGCCAGGCGAACACCCGCGCGGGATCGGCCGCGACATAGGGGATGGAGGCGGGGATGCTGTCCAGCTCGGTCCCGAAGGCGAGCGGCAGGCTGACCAGTGGGCAATGCAGGTCGAACGGGGGCAAGGGTACGCCCCGCTCGATCAACTGGGACACGCCCGGCAGCGTCCGCAGCGTGGTGGCGAGGCCGGGATGCACCTCCAGGATCACCTTCGCCCCGCGTTCGGCGACCAGCGGCGCGTAGCGGGCGAACTGGATCGCATCCCCGAAACCCTGTTCGGCGTGCAGCAGGATCGTGCGGTCGTGGATCGGCTCCCCCTTCCATTGCGGCTGGGGGAAGTTCCGAGACAGCGGCAGGCCTTCCGAGGTCCGGTAGCGGGCCTCGTATTTGCGCCAGCCTTCCCGGAACCGGCCGTAGCGCAGCAGCCAGATGCTGTCGCTCTCCTCCGCTTCCGGCATATGCGGGTTCAGCTTCAGCGCTTGGCGGATGAAGGTCAGCGCCTCCGCGTCGCGGTTCTGGCGGAACAGGGCGGCGGCCAGGTCGTTGAACGCCTCCGACCGGCTGGGGTCGAGCGCGACCGACAGGCGCAAGGCCGCCTCGGCCATCACGTAGTCCCCCAATTCATACTGGACGTGGCCCAGCAGATAGAGGTTCAGCCCGCCATCGCCGCCGGTGCCGATCAGGAAGCCCAGCAGGTTCGCCGCCTCTGCGTACCGGCCGTCGGCGATCGCCGCGTCGCAGGCCTCGGCCAGCGTCAGGATGAACGGGTCCTGGTTCATCCGTGCGGCACCGCCCACAGGTCGAGCTGCCGCCCGATCTCCCGCGTCACGCTCTCCCAGTCTCCCGGCTTCGGCTGGCGGAACAGGCGCAGCGTCGGATACCAGGGCGAGTCCGGCCGTCCGGTCATCCAGCGCCAGTCGGCGGCATGCGGCAGCATGATCCAGCCGGGCTTGCCCAGGGCGCCGGTCAGGTGGGCGAGCGCGGTGTCGACCGCGATCACGAGATCAAGCTGGGACACCAGGGCGGCGGTCTCGGCGAAGTCGGTCAGAGCGGCGGAATGATCGGTCAGCCCGTCCTGTTCCTCCAACGCCGAGCGGTCGGTGTCGCGGATGTCGCGCTGGATGACGTGCCACTCCACATCCCGGCGGCCGAGAAGGGGGGCAAGCAGGGACAGCGGGACGGAACGGTTGGTGTCGTTGGCATGGCCGGGGCTGCCCGACCAGGCCAGCCCGATCCGCATCTTCGACCAGGTCCCGAGCCGCTTGCCCCAGGCGGCGGCCAGGTCGGCGCGCGGCGTCAGGTAGGGGATGCTGGCGGGGATCGTGTCCAGGCTGGTGCGGAAGGCGGCCGGCAGGCTCATGAGCGGGCATTGCAGTTCGTAGGGGGGCAGGGGGTCGCCCTGTTCGTGGACGGCGGCGACGCCGGACATCCCCTCCAGCAGGGGGCGGAGGCCGGGTTGCACCTCCAGCAGCACCGTCGCCCCGTGTTCGGCCACCAGCGGCGCGTAGCGGACGAATTGCAGCGTATCGCCGAGGCCCTGTTCGGCGTGCAGCAGGATCACCCGACCCTGGATGCCGGTTTCTCCCCGCCAGGCGGGATGGGTGTCGACGCGGCGGGCGAGGAATCCAAGCGGCAGCGACAGGCGGGATTCGTGGCCATCCCAGCCGGCGGGCATCTCGCCCAGGGTCAGGCGCATCAGGCTTTCATAGTAGCGCGCGCGGGGATCGTCGGGGCGGATCGCGCGGGCGAGTTCGTATTGCTTCAGCGCTTCCTTGTGCCGGCCCAGGCGCCCCAGCACGCTGCCCAGGTCGCAATGCGCCACCGCCTTGTCTTCCGCCCGCCACAGCGACTCCTGCGCCCATTTCAGCGCATCCGCCGGCCGCCCCGCCGCCACCAGCGCCGCCGCGAGGTTGCCGTAGGCATGCGCGAGCTTCGGCGCCAGCGCCACGGCGCGCTCCAGATGGTGGATCGCCTCCTGGTTCCGCCCCATCGCGCGCAGCGTCTCTCCGAGGTCGTTATGCGCGTGGCCGTTGTTCGGTTCGAGGGCGAGGGAGGCGTTCAGGTGCGAGGCCGCTTCGTCCAGCCGGCCCTGGAGGTAGCAGAGATGGCCGAGGAAATAGACCGCGTGGGCCGTCCGCCCGCCCTCGGCGATCACCAGGCGCAGCAGGGCCTCGGCCTGCGCGTGCTGGCCGGCCAGGTAGGCCTCATGCGCAAGCTGGGCCAGGGTGTCGGCATAGGTGGTCATGGTGGCGTGGTGTCCAGGGCCTGTCCGATCGCGGCGAGCACGCTGTCCCAGTCATCGAAGGCGGGTTGGCGGAACAGGCGCATGGTTGGATACCACGGGCTGGCGTCTGTCCCGCTCATCCAGCGGTAGTCGGCGCCGAAGGGCAGCATCGTCCAGACCGGGCGGGCCAGCGCGCCGGCCAGATGCACCAGCACGGTGTCGACCGAGATCACCAGGTCCATCGCCGCCAGCAGGGCCGCGGTGTCGGCGAAATCACCCAGCGCGGCGCTGTGATCGAGGACATGGGGCAGTCCGGCCAGCGTGGCGCGGTCGGGGGCCGCGATGTCGGTCTGCGCCACGTGGAAAACGCAGTCGGGGCGGGCGAGCAGGGGGGCGAGGGTGGCCAAAGGCATCGACCGGTTCCACAGCGCCGTCGACCCCGACCAGGCGATCGCCACCCGCCTGCGGCCATCACGTGGCCCCAGCCTTTGCCGCCACGCGGCCACGCGGTCGGGGGGCGTATTTATGTAGGGGACTGTCGCGGGGATGGTGGTGATCTCGGTGCGGAAGGCGCGCGGCAGGCTCATGAGCGAGCAATGCGTGTCGAACGCCGGCGGGTCTTCGCCGTACGGAATGACCCGCTCGATCCCCGGCATGGCGGCCAGGGTGGGGGCGATGGCGGCCGGCACGTGCAGCAGCACCCGCGCCCCCAGGGCGCCGACCAGCGGGGCATAGCGGACGAACTGGAACGTGTCCCCCAGCCCCTGTTCGGCATGCAGCAGGATCGTCCGGCCGGCGACGTCGGGTTCGCCCAGCCAGCCCGTCTGCTCGAAGCGCGCGCGCTGGCCCTGGCCGAGTTCGGCGTACCAGCGGCACTCGTGCTTGCGCCAGCCATTGTCGAAGTCGCCCACCGCCAGAAGGGCCAGCGCCTCCAGGTAGCGGGCGTTGTTGTTCGCCGGCTCCCTCCGGTAGGCGGTGCGATAGTGGTCGGCGGCCTGGTCGTAGCGGTTCAGCGCGCAGAGCACGACCGCGAGGTCGGAGCGCGCGCCGATCATCCCCGGGTCCAGCGCGAGGGCGCGTTCCAGCGGGGCGATGGCCGCTTCGGGCCGGCGGGCGGCCAGCAGGGCGGAGCCGAGATTTGCCTGCATTTCGGCCCGTTCGGGCGCGAGGGCGGCGGCGCGTCGGAACAGGGCGACGGCTTCGGCGATCCGGCCCTGGGTCCGGCGGATATCGCCCAGGTTGCCATGCGTCGCCGCGTCGGCGGGGGCGTGTTCCAGCGCGCCGGCATACAGGTCCCCCGCCGCGTCCGGGTTGCCGCGTTCGCGGGCGAGGAAGCCGAGGTGGTTCAGCACCTCGAACCCATCGGCGCCGGCGGCGCGGGCGGCGCTGAAATGCGCCTCGGCCGCCGCGTGGTCGCCGCGGGCGAAGGCGAGCCGCCCAAGCGTCATCAATTGTTCCGGATTTGCATGCACGGCCCGCCTCTTACCAAGGCCGGGGCCGGCACGCCAATCCGGGTGTGGTCCGCTAGGGGGTCTTTCCGTCCGCGTTGTACTGCTTGAGGAAGGCGGTCAGGTCGGCAATCTGCTGGTCGTTCTTCAGCCCGGCATAGACCATCTTCGTGCCCGGGATCTTGGCCTTCGGGTCGCGGATGTATTCGGCGAAGATGGCCTCGGACCAGACGATGCCGCTTTTGATGTTGGCGTCGGAGTATTTGAAGCCCTCGACCGATCCGGCCGTGCGTCCGAACAGCCCGTTCAGCTTCGGCCCGATCAAATTCTTCGCCGTCTCCCCCACCTGGTGGCAGGCTCGGCATTGATTGAACACCTTGGCGCCGGCTGCGGCGTCCTGCGCCAGCGCGGCGCCCGAGGGCGGCAGCGTGGCCAGCAGCGTGACCCCGAGCGCGGCAAGAATCGTCTTCATGAAATCGGTTCCCTTCGTCGATCCGGCGGACCGAATAGTCCCGTGCCGGGTGTGTGTCATCCTTGCCCGCGTGTCAGGCCGGAATGAATGGTGGCCAGGACAGGTCCTTGTCGGAGATCACCGCCGGCGGCCTGGGCCAGGCGATGCCGAAGGCCGGGTCGTCGTGGCGGGCCCCACGTCCGGCCTGAGGCGTAAATGGGGTGTCGATACAATAAGTCACCTCGGCCGCGTCGGTCAGGGTGATAAAACCATGCGCGAAGCCGGCCGGGATCAGCAATGCGTCCATCCGTTCCGCATCGAGTTCGATCCCGAACCATTGCGACCGCGTGGCCGAGCGGGGGCGGAGGTCGACGGCGACGTCGAAGATGCGCCCGCGGGAGGCGCGGACGAGCTTGGTCTCCGCATGCGGATCGGCTTGCCAATGGAGCCCGCGCAGGGTGCCGGCCCGGTGGTTGAAGGAGGCGCTGACCTGTACGGGCCTGAAATCGAGGCCGGCGGCGGCGAAATCATCCTGGCACCAGAGCCGGACGAAATGCCCCCTGCTGTCCGCGGCCGGTTCGGAACGGATGACCATCAGGCCGGGCAGGGGGGTGGGTTCGGGGATCACTGGCGCCTCCGGGCTGAGGGGGGGAGGTGGCGCGGGGCGGGGGCGATTGAAAGGGGGCGGGTCGGACACGACGAACGGGCCGTCGCATTCAGGCCGCCCGCCGTTGCTACCCGTCATGGCCGGGCCTGACCCGGCCATGACGGGTTGGGGCGCCGGGATGACGACTGGAGGGCACGGTTCGATCCCGACACGCGTTTCGATCCCGCTTGGATTGCCAGCGCGGGGGGCGATACTCTGGGCCGGCCTTTGCGGGGCAAGGCGGAACCGGCCACGCAAAAGCCCGGTTTCGGTGCGATCCCCGCCCGATCCGGCGGCTCTCCCTGCCAGCCCGCCCGAGGCGCGGGAGCAAGCGGGCCGACCACCGTGCCTACCCCAACCAGGGACCAGCCTTCCCGCCGGACCACCCTGCCAGACGAATTGGAAGCGATGATGCGAAACAGCTTGCGTGCCGGGGTCGCGGCCCTGACGTTCATGGTTCCCCTGGTCCAGCCTTTGCTGGTCACCCCGGCGCTCGCCCAGGCCCGCCCTCCCGCGACCGGCCCCGCCGCGGCCGCCGCCGGCCAGCGCACCTGGCCGCATGTCGTGCAGGGCGAGCAGGGCACCGTCACCGTCTACCAGCCCCAGGCCACCTCCTGGGAGGATCGCGCCACCCTGACCGCCCGCGTGGCCGTGGAGGTGACGCCGGCCAAGGGCAAGGACCCGGTCCTCGGCACGCTGGAAGTCAGCGTGAAGACGCAGGTCGACCCCGCCGCCGGGATCGTGACGCTCAGCGAGCCGGCGTTGATCTCCTCCCGCTTCCCGATGCTCGACACCAACCAGGCCGCGACGATGGAGGCACGGGTGCGCGCCGCCCTGCCCGGGATGGCACTGAAGACCGTGCCGCTCGACACCGTGCTGCTCAGTCTCAAGCAGACCCAGGCGGCGCGCCCGGCCACGGTGAACAATGATCCGCCGGAGATCTTCTACCGCGCGAAACCCGCCAGCCTGGTCGTGTTCGATGGAGAACCCGTGCTGGCGCCAATCGGCACCACCGGCCTCAGCTTCGCGGTCAACACCAACTGGCCGGTGTTTTCCGATGGCCGGACCTGGTACCTGCTGGCCGGCGCGCTGTGGCTGACGGCGCCGGCCGCGACCGGGCCATGGGCGCCGATCACCCGCCTGCCGACCGCCTTCAACGGCCTGCCGGCCGACCAGAACTTCGCCGAGGTGAAGAAGGCCATCCCGCCCAAGCCGCAGAAAGGCCCGGTGCCGGAAATCCTGGTCAGCACGAAGCCGGCCGAGATGATCGTCACCGAGGGGCCGCCGCAGTTCGTTCCCGTACCCGGCACGTCGCTGCAGGCGGTGAAGAACGCGTCCTCGGCGCTGTTCCTCGATCCGGGGGCGGGGCAGTTCTACTATCTGACCTCGGGCCGCTGGTTCTCGGCCGGGGGGCTGGACGGACCCTGGACCTTCGCCACCGACAAGCTGCCGCCCGACTTCGCGATGATCGATCCGGAGGGCAACTACGGCGCCGTGCTCGCGTCGGTGCCGAACACCGCGCAGGCGCAGGCGACCGTGATGAAGGCGCAACTGCCGCAGCAGGGGACGTTGAAGCGGGACTCGGCGACGGTCGCGGTCACCTATGTCGGCGACGCGCCGCAATTCGCGCCGATCCCGGGGACGCCGATCAGATACGCGGTCAATTCCCCGTTCCAGGTGCTGGAGATCAACGGCCGGTTCTATGTGTGCCACCAGGGCGCCTGGTTCGTCTCGGCATCGCCCGCCGGCCCCTGGGTGCTGGCCGAGAGCGTGCCGCAGGTCGTCTATACGATCCCGCCGTCCAGCCCGATGTATCCGGTCACCTATGTGACGGTGCAGTCCTACAACCCGGCAACCGTCACCTATGCCTATACGGCCGGCTACATGATGGGGTTCATCACGGCGGGCGTGCTGGTCTACGGCACGGGGTATTACTATCCACCCTATGTCTATCCGGGGCGGGTGCCGGTCTACATGCCCCGCCCTTACTCCTATGCCGGCGGCGTCTATTACAACGCCTATAACGGCGCCTGGGCGCGGGGTGGAGCGGTCTATGGGCCGTACTACGGGGCGAAGGGGGGCGCTTACTACAATCCCTCGACCGGGGCCTATGCGCGGGGTGGGGCGGTCTATGGTCCCTATGGTGGGGCCGGCGCCTGGTCGGCCTACAACCCCTCCACCGGCAGCTATGCCCGCGGCAGCGCGAGCTGGAATGCCTATGGCGGCACCGCCCACGCCACCGGCTACAACGCCCAGACCGGGCGAGGCATGACCACGACGCAGAACGCCAATATGTATCAGCGCTGGGGCAGCTCCACGATCACCACGCCGACGCAGACGGTCAACACGGCGAGTGCCTCGGGGCCGCGCGGATCGGCAGGGGCCTTCCAGTCCACCACCGGCGCGCAGGGAGCCGGGGTCAACACGGCGCGCGGCGGGACGGCGGCGGTGCAGACCAAATCCGGCGACGTCTACGCGGGGCATGACGGCAACGTCTACAAGCACACCGACAATGGCTGGCAGAGCTACAACAACGGGTCCTGGCAGTCGATGCAGAAGCCGACGAACCAGCCGGCCGCCAACCAGTACTCGGGCGCCGCCCAGCGCCAGCAGCCGCCCCAGGGAAGCGCCCCCGCCACGCAGCGCCCCACCACCCAGACGCCCACCATGCAGACCCCCACCATGCAGACCCCCACCCGGACCGCGCCAACCACCACCACCCAGCAACGCCCGACCATGAACCAGTCCAGCTTCCAGCAGCTTGAGCAGGACCGCCAGGCCCGCATGGCCGGCCGCTCCGCCCCCGCCGAACGGGGCGGCTTCCAGGGCCGTTCCTTCGAACGGGGCGGGTTCGAGGGTGGAGGCCGGTTCCACCGGTAGACCCCGCCACCATGGCACCGCATCAGGGGATGGCGACCTACGATGTCGCCGCCCTGCTGCTGGTCCTGGCCGCCGGCGTCGGGCTGATCAACGACCGCTGGTTCCACGCCCCGCGCAACATCGCCCTGCTGATCGGCGCGATGGCCGCGGCGAGCCTGGTGCTGCTGCTCGACGGCGTCCGCCTCGAGGGGCCGATGGCGGAGTACTGGGGCGCGCGGATGCAGCGCGCCAACCTGTCGGGGGTCCTGCTCGACGGCGTGCTGGCCCTGCTGCTGTTCGCCTCCACCCTGCACGTCAACCCGCGCGAACTGCGCGACCGCGCCTGGCCCGTGCTGACGCTGGCGACGCTCGGCGTGGTCGTTGCCTCGGGGCTGTTCGGCGTCGGGCTGTATGGGCTGACCTGGCTGGTCGGCGCCCCGATCCCGCTGGTCTGGTGCATCGTCGTTGGCACCATCCTGGCCCCCACCGATGCCGTCGTGGTGGAGAACCTGCTGCGCCGCGTCTCCATGCCAGCCCCGCTGCGCGGCATGATCGCCGGCGAAAGCCTGTTCAACGATGGCGCCGCCGTCGTGCTGTTCCTCGCCGCCCTGGCCATCGCCGCCGGGGACGTGAGCCAGGTGGGCCATGGCCGCCTGATGCTGAAGATCGCCGAGGAAGTCCTGGGCGGCGGGCTTCTCGGCTGGTCCGCCGGTTTCGCCGCCGTCGCCCTCTCGCGCGGGCTGAAGGACCGGACGCTGGAGCTGACGATCTCTCTGGCCTTGGCGCTGGGGACCTATCGGATCGCGGCCGGGATCGGGGTGTCCGGGCCGATCGCGGTGGTGGCGGCGGGGCTGGCGTGGCGGCACGCGCCCAGGCGGCTGCGCGGGCGGGACCAGCACCATGAGCAGGTGGCCTCGTCCTGGGGCGTGATCGACGATTTGCTGAACACCTGGCTGTTCCTGTTGATGGGCTTCCAGATCCTGACGGTGCGGCCGGGCTCGTTGGGCTTCGTGCTGCTGCCGATGGTGTTCCTGCTGGCGGTGGTGGCGCGCGCCATGAGCGTGGGGATCCCGATCGCCCTGTCGCGCATGCCGGCGGCCGACAAGGGGCGCGGGATCGCGGTGCTGAGCTGGACGGGGCTGCGCGGCGGGATCTCGATCGCGCTGGCGCTGACATTGCCCGAGAACGAATTCCACGAACGGCTGCTGACGATCAGCTATGCCGTGGTGATCATGACGATCGTCATCCAGGGGCTGACGGTGCCGCGATTGCTGCGCGTGCTGTATCCGCCGCCGGGGCGGAAGGAGCCGCCCGACGACAGCGGCTGAGCGCGTCCCCACGATCGTCATCCAAATACCATACGCGAATGGGTGACTCCGTCCCCCGGCACGGGCACAAGGGGCGGCGAAGGATCGCCCACGCCGCATGATGCCAGCCTTTCGTCCCGCCCTGTTCCGCTCCGGCCTCGTCACCGCCCGCCGCCTGCCCAACCCTTGGGACGCGGCCGCGATCCTGTGCGTCGTCGCCGCCCTGATCGCCATCACCCAGATCGCCCGCGGCGGCTTCGTCGGCATCGACGCCCCCGGCGCGACCGAGGTGACGCTCGATCCCTGGAACCTGCCCGAATACGCCGTCCGCACCACGCTGCGGATGTTCGCGGCCCTGTTCCTGTCGCTGCTGTTCACCTTCACCTACGGCACGGCGGCGGCGAAAAGTCGGCGCGCCCGGGTGATCCTGCTGCCGCTGCTGGATGTGCTGCAATCCGTCCCCATCCTGGGCTTCCTCACCTTCACCGTCGTCTTCTTCATGAGCCTGTTTCCCGGCCACGTGATCGGCCTGGAATGCGCCGCGATCTTCGCGATCTTCACCAGCCAGGCCTGGAACATGGCCTTCAGCCTGTACCACTCGCTCAGCAGCGTGCCGCCCGACCTGCATGAGGCCGCGCGCAGCTTCCGCCTGACCGCCTGGCAGCGGTTCTGGCGGCTGGAGG
>CANJSR010000113.1 GCA_947476855.1 Acetobacteraceae bacterium | reverse complement strand
CGTCGGCGCGGACCCCGCGGTCGCGGCGGGCGTCTCCCATGTCGCGGAGACGCTGCAATCCCTCGGCGCACGGATCGTCGACGTGGCCCTGCCATCGCCGCTGTCGGCCTATCGGCGCGTCACCTCCCTGATCAACTGGACCGAATCCCTGTCGATCCATGAACGGGACTTCGTCGAGCGCGGCGACCAGATGGGCCAGGCTCTGCGCGACAAGATGATGTCGGGCTTCACCGTGCGCGCCGTCGACTACGTGGCCGCCCTGCGTCTGCGCCGAGAACTGGCCGAGACGATGGACCGGCTGATGCAATCGGTCGACGCCCTGCTGCTGCCCTGCGCGTTCCACACCGCGCCGGCCTATGCCGATCCGGCCGCCGTGGTCGCGTTCACCGGCCACACCGCCACCTCGGTCTTCAACGCGACCGGCCATCCGGCGATCAGCCTGTGCAGCGGCTTCGATGCCGCCGGCCTGCCACTGAGCGCGCAACTCGCCGGCAACTGGTTCGATGAGGCGACGCTGCTGCGGATCACTCACGCCTATGAGCAGGCGACCCCGTGGCGGGCAGCCCGCCCCGAAATCCCCGCCCAGGGAGCGATGTCATGACCAGGCCGACCTGGACCAACGCCGAGATCGCCGCCTTCGCCGCGGCCAACGCGGTTGGCTGGCTGACGCCGGCGCATGCCGAGCGGTTCGCCGAACGGGCGAACGAAGCGGCGGCGGCGGGGCGTGCCGTGCCCCGCATGACGTCCCGGTTCGTCGAACCCGCGCATGTGTTCCAGATGGGTCCCACCCGGCGCTGAACCGACAGGTTCAGTCCCCGGCCTCCTGCGGGACCGGAACGCGCCCGCGCCGGGTCCACCAAGCGACGGCGGCGACGATATAGGGCGCCAGCAGCAGGGTCAGCACCACACGCTCCACATGGAACGCGGTGACCATCGGCACGCCCAGATGCAGCACTTTCGCGGTCAGCACCATCTCCGGCAGCCCGCCGGGCGCCAGGGCGATGGCCAGTGACGCCAGCGGCAGCCCGGTCATCGCCGACAGCACCAGCGCGATCCCGCCGCAGGCGGTCAGCAGCAGGACCGAGCAGACCAGCGTCGCCGCCAGCAGCCGGGGAGAGCGCATCAGGAAGCGCCGGTCGAACGTCGTGCCCAGGCTGACGCCGAGCAGCACCTGTGCGATGGCGACGAGCGCGAACGGCATGCTCGACAGCCGTATCCCGCCGGCGGTCATGGCGCTGATCACGATCAGCGGCCCGAGGAACCAGGCGTTTACCAGCCCGATCCGGCCCAGGATCGCGATGGCGCCGGCCGCGATCAGGCCCAGGCCCAGGAGGCCCAGCAGGTTGAAGGGGATGATCGCGGCGGCGGAGAGTTCCTGGTGCCCGTCGATCCCGCTGAGGATCATCGCGGGCGGGATGCAGGTGACGATCAGCGCGATGCGGAAGGTCTGCGACAGGGCGACGGTCAGCGGGTCTCCACCATAGCGTTCCGCGAGGTTCGCCATGTCGGCAGGCCCGCCGGGCACGCTGGACATCACGGCGGTCAGTTGGTCGATCCGGGCCGCCCGGGCGAGCAACTGCGCGATCAGGGCGCCGGCCGCCATCGTCAGGATCGCCGCGGCGGTCATCGCCGGCAGGTTCGACAGCACGGCCAGCGCCGCGTCCTGGGTGAAGGTCAGGCCGACGCCGATGGCGATCATCATCTGCCCCACGCGCCGCCCGACGGGCAGGACGGACGGGCGGAAACCGCTGAGCGCCTGCGCGGCGGTCGCCAGCAGCGCGCCCATCATCCAGGGCAGGGGCACGGACAGGCGCATCGCCAGGTACCCGGCCACACCGGCGATCGCATAGGTCAGCGCGACGCGGGGCGCGTCCCGTTGGGCGGAGCGGAGCAGGGCATAGGGGTTCATCAAACGGGGCAGCTTGGAGAGACAGGCATGAAAACATCCGGCAGGGGCTGTGATCGGGATTCCCTAACCAAGAATCGTACCAGGGGCCTGGAGCCTCGGGCGTCGCGGCGACGGGTGGGGGTGAACGTGTTTCAGTCAATAGTCTGCTTGAATGTCAGACAAAGGTCATAAAATATGCATTACGGCCATGCGTCGTTGATGACAGCTCGAACCCGCCTCAATACAGGGCGAATCATCGCCTCCCAATGCGTCATCCCGGCCTCGTGCCGGGACCAATCGCGGCACGGTGCTGGCATTGGTCCCGGCACAAGGCCGGGATGACGCGGTGGGACCGTTTGGCGCGACCTACCCCGCACCTTGCTCGAATCCGCCCCCCCGGCCCAGACTCACCGGGATCGATGCAGGCACGGACGCGTTCGCATGAAGTTTCTCCACGCCGCCGACATCCATCTCGACAGCCCGCTCGCCGGGTTGCGCGACCGCGCCGACCTGCCGCCCGACCTCGTCCGCCACTGCACCAGGCGCGCCTTCGCCGCCATGATCGACCTGGCCATCGCCGAGGACGTGGCCTTCGTCGTCATCGCTGGCGATCTCTATGACGGGGACTGGAAGGATTTTTCCACCGGGCTTTTCTTCGCCGAACAGATGCGCCGCCTCGGTCGGCCGTGCTTCCTGCTGCGGGGGAACCATGACGCGCGCTCGGTCATCACCCGCAACCTGACCGCCCCCGACAATGTCTTCGAGTTCTCCTCCCGCACTTGCACCACGTTCGAGCGTCCCGATCTCGGCGTCGCCCTGCACGGCCATTCCTTCCCCCAGCGCGCGGTGCCCGAGGACCTGTCGGCCAACTACCCCAACCCCATCCCAGGCCTGCTGAACATCGGCGTCCTCCATACCTCCGCCGACGATCCGGGGGATCACGAGGTCTACGCCCCCTGCAACGTCGCGGCCCTGACGCTCCGGGGCTACGACTACTGGGCGCTGGGCCACATCCACATGCGCCGCGTCCTCTCCGAACGCCCGTGGATCGTCTTCCCCGGCAACCTGCAAGGCCGTCACCCGAAGGAAACCGGCCCGAAAGGCTGCTCCCTGGTCACGGTCGAGGACAACGCCGTCGTCGCCGTCGAGCATCGTTCCGTGGATGTGCTCCGCTGGGCCGCGGTCGATGTGGACGCCACCGGCACGGACGTCGCGCTGCTGACCGGCCGGGTCGCCGCCGCGGTGCGGACCGCGCTCGACACCGCCGACGGACGGCCGCTGCTCGCCCGCGTCACCCTGACCGGCGCCACCGATCTGCACGGCACCCTGCTGGGCGACACCGACCAGATCGCCGCCGAATGCCGCAACGCCGCGATCGAGACGGGGGGGCATCTCTGGGTTGAGACCGTGCGCGTGCAGACCCGCCCCGCCGGACGGGATGCCACCGAAACGCTCGCCCCCCTGCGCGCTGCCTTCGCCGCAGGCCTCGATGATCCCGAAATGATCGCCGCGCTGCTGCGGGAATTCATATCGTTGCGCCAGAAACTACCCGCCGCCGCCCGAGACGGGCTCGACCTGCCGGATGATGAGGCGGCGCTGCGGCTGATGGCCGAGGACGCCTGGCAGATCGCCGCCGACGCGCTGACCGCGACGGACCTGTCATGAAGCTCCGCCGCCTCGATCTGCTGCGCTATGGCCATCTGACCAACGTCGCGTTGGAATTTCCCGACGAGGTGCGGCTGCACGTCGTGCATGGCGCGAACGAGGCGGGGAAGTCCACCGCGCTCGCCGCCATCGCGGATGCGCTGTTCGGCTTCGGCCACCGCACCGACTTCGACTTCCTGCACGGACCGTCCCAGTTGCGGGTGGGCTTCACCCTGGGCACCGGTGACGGCGCCGAGATGAGCTTCGTGCGCCGCAAGGGCCGCCGCGACACGCTGCGCGACGGAGCGGATGAAACGGTGCCGGAGGACGTGCTGCGCCGCTGCATCGGCGGTGCCGGGCGTGAGCTGTTCGAACGTGGCTTCGGCCTGGATGGCGAACGCCTGCGCCAGGGCGGCCAGGAACTGCTGCGCGCGGGCGGGGAGGCGGGGGAAAGCCTGCTCGCCGGCGCCGGCCTGACCAACCTGCGCGTCGCCCTGACCCGGCTGGAGGAGGAAGCCAAGACGCTGGTCGGTGATGGCCGTGGCCGGCGGCGGCTGTCCGAAGCGGTCGATGCCTGGCGCGCCGCGCAGCGGGAAAGCGAGGAACGCGCCGTCGCCCCGCAGGCCTGGAAGGACGCCTCGGCTGAACATGACCGAGCGGAGTCCACCCTGGCCGAGGTGCAGAACCGCTATCGCGCCCTGGCCGAGGAAGCCAACCGCCTGCAACGCGTCCGCCGCGTGAGGCCGCTGCTCGCGGAACTGACGGAACGGCGCCAGGAACACGCGGACCTCGCCGACGCCCCGCATCTGCCCACCGACGCCGAAGCCCGCTTCGCGGAACTGGTCAAGGTCCACGCCGACGCCGAACGGGATGCGGACCGGGAGGGGATCGTCGCCGCCCGCCTGACCGCCGAACGCGCCGCCCTGCCGTTGGATGATGTTGCCCTGGCGGCGCAGGACGTGATCGACGCTCTGGAAGGCCGGCGCGGGATCGTGCGGCAGGCGATGACCGACCTGCCGGACCGGCAGGCCAGCGCCGCCGCGTTGCGGGCCTCGGTGATGGAGGCGATCGGGGACCTCGGCCTCTCCCTCGCGCCCGAGGCCGCGCGCGACGCCTTACCCACCGCGGCCGCCCGCCGGGTCGTGGCGCGATTGATCAGCCAGCACGCCGCCCGCGCGACTGCGTCGAACGCCGCTGCCCGGGAACGATCCGCTGGCGAACGCCGTCGGGATCAGGCGGAGCAGGCCCTGGCCGCCGAACCGGAGCCAGCTTCGCCCGCTCTGCTGCGCCGGACGATCGATGCCGTGCGTGGCGAGGGACCCTTGGAGGCGGACCTCTCCCGCGCCGGTCTCGCGCTCGCATCCGCCGAAGCCGCTGTCCGGGCCGCGCTGGATGCGCTGCCGCTGTGGTCCGGCGACCTGGCCGGCCTGATCGCCTGCCCGTTGCCCTTGCCCTCCGAAGCCGAGGCGGCGGCCGCCGCGTTGGACAAGGCGGGTCTCGCCCTGACCCAGGCGCGCGACGGCGTCGCCGGGCTGGAAGCCGAGATCGCCGAACAGACCGACAGCCTCGCCGCGCTGACAGGGGGAGAGACGGTGCCCACCCGTCCGGTCGTCGATGCCGCGCGGTTGCGGCGAGATCGCGTTTGGCGGCTGGTCCGGCGAGTTCTGGACGGTGGCCCGCCTCCATCCGTTGACGACGATCCCCCCGACGGCTCCCTGCCCGACGCGTTCGAGGCCCTGCGTGACGAAGCCGACCGCCTGTCGGACCGCCGAGCGGATGAGGCGCAAAGGGTTGCGGATGTGGTGGCGGCGACGGGGCGGCTGGAGGTGCTGGGGGGGCGGCTTGTCGCGGCCCGTGCGGGGCTGGCGCTGGCCGAAGCCGCGGTTGAACGGACCCAGGCGGCGTGGCGGGCGCTGTGGGCTCCGACCGGTCTGACACCGCTGCCCCCCGCGGCGATGAGCGAATGGCGGCGCAATCGGGACGATGTGCTCCGCCTGGCCGATACGGCGGCGGCCGCCCGCGCCACCCGCGACGGGCTGGCCGAACGCTTTGCCCGCGCGCATGCCCTGCTGGCCGGCGCGTTGGAGGCGGGGATGGATCTGGCGCGGGAGTCGCTGACCGCCCTGTTGCTGCGCGCCGAAACCGCCTGTGCCGCGGCCGAAGCCCGGGCCGAGGAGCACCGCGCCCGCCGCAAGGCCCTCGCGGACGCCGAGGCGCGGTTGCCCGATCTGCGTCAGGCCGCGCTGGACGCCGAAGCCGCCCTGGACGCCTGGCGGCGCGACTGGGTTCCCGCCATCGCGCCGCTCGGCCTGCCTGGCGACGTGGGGATCGAGGCCGCCGAAGCCGCCTCGGCCGCCTGGGCGCGGATCGCTGAGACCGTGCCCCTCTGGCGGGAGGATGAAGGCCGCATCGCCAGCATGACCGACAGCATCGCCGCCTTCGCCGCCGATGTCCGTGCCGCCCAGGCGAAGACAAGCGAGGCGGAGACGGATGAGCCCGCCCCGATCCTCGCGGCGCGCCTGGTCCGGCGGCTGGCCGAGGCGCGCAAGGCGGCGGCGGATGCGAAGGACCTGACGCTCCGCATCGCGGCGCACGCGGCCGAACAGGCCCAGGCGGCGCAGCGGCGGACGGAGGCGGAGCAGGGGCTTCAGGCGCTGCGCCTGCTGGCCGGGGTTGCCGACGATCCGGGCCTGCGGCTGGCGATCGAGCGGTCCCGCCGCCGCGATGCCCTGGCCCAGGAGATACTGAAGCTGGAACAGGCCTTGCCGGCCCAGGGCGATGGCCTGGCAGAGGCGGCGTTGCGGGCCGAAGCCGCCGGGATCGACCCCGACGCCGTAGTCGGCCGCCTGACCGAGGTTGATGCCGAACTGCAAACCCTCGGTGGCCAGCGGGAGGACCTCAGCGCCCAGCGCACGCGTGCCGCCGCCGCGTTGAGCGCGATGCGGGAGGGCAGGGATGCCGCGACGATGGCGCAGGAGGCCGCGAACGCCCTGGCCGATGCGCGGGCCGCCGCGGAACGCTACGCCAGGCTGCATGTCGCACGGGTGCTGCTGCGCGCGGGGGTGGAACGATTCCGGAAGGAACAGCAGGGGCCGATGCTGCGCGCCGCCGGGGCACATTTCGCGCACCTGACCGGCGGGCGGTACCGGCGGCTGATCGTGGATGAGGACCCGGCGGGCAAGGCCGTTCTGATGGCGATCCGGGACTCCGATGTGGAATGCCCGGTGGAAGCGCTGAGCGAGGGGACTCGCGACCAGTTGTTCCTGGCCCTGCGGGTTGCGGCGATCGGTGCGCACGCCGAACAATCCGAGCCGCTGCCGTTCATCGCCGACGATCTGCTGGTGAATTTCGACGACACGCGCGCCGCCGCCGCGCTGGAGCTGCTGGCGGAGCTGGGGCGGACGACGCAGGTCATACTTTTCACGCACCATGACCACATCGCCGCGCTGGCTAGGCGGCAGGTGGGGGCCAGGGTGTGGACGATGGCTTCCGTGGGGGAGGCGGTGGCCGGTTAGCCTCCCAGGTCGATCGCATTCGACTCTGCGGCGGCGCCTCCGTCCTGGCCGGGCTGGACTCGGCCATCGCCGGGGACTCCGTTGATTGTATTTTCGTATGATTCCAAACAATTGCGTGCTTGGCGATGGGCGGGTCAAGCCCGCCCATGACGGACAGCTGCCAAGCGCGAACGCTCGGCTCGTCATCCCCGAGCCTCTTGCCGACACGCCCCCGCCCGGTAAAGATCGCCCTAAATGGGTGGAACGACACAATGGAAACGGCCGTGCCGGCGCATATGAAGAGAAATCTTTTGCTGTTGGCGTGCTGTCAGGCCGTGGGCCAGGCATCCAATACGATGATGTTTACGGCCACGGCCCTGTCCGTCGTGACCTTCATGCATGACCGCGAACTCGCGACCCTACCGATCACGATGCGGCATCTGGGGATCATGCTCTCGGTCTTCCCGGCGTCCCTGCTGATGCAGCATTTCGGACGGCGGTTGGGGTTCCAGGCGGGCTCGGTCATGGGGATGATCGGCGCCGCGTGCAGCGGCTTCGGCCTTTACGACGCCAATTTTCCGCTGATGTGCCTGGGCGGGCTGATCCTGGGCTACTCCACCGCCAACCTCCAGATGTACCGTTTCGCGGCGGTCGAACTCGCACCGCTGGACATGCGCGCCAAGGCGATCTCCTGGGTCACGTCGGGCGGAGTCGTCGCCGGCGTGCTGGGGCCGAGCCTGGCGCGGTGGACGCATGATCAGTGGGTGCCGCTGTATCTGGGGACCTATGGGGCCATGGTCGTGCTGCACATGATCGTCTTCACGATCCTGGCCTTCATCCGCTTCCCGCCTCCCATCCCCACCACGCCCGCCACCGGCTCTTCCGACCCGACCGCTCGGCCGCTCTGGGTGATCGCCATGCAGCCGCGGTTCTGTGTCGCCGCGATCGCCGGCATGATCGCCTATGGGACGATGTCCTTCCTCATGAGCGCATCCCCCCTGGCGATCGTCGGCTGCGGGTTGCCGCATACCGAGGCGCATTGGGTAATCTTCCTGCACGTGATGGGGATGTTCGTGCCGTCCTTCTTCACCGGCAACCTGATCCAGCGGTTCGGCGTCACGACGATCATGCTGGTGGGCATCGCCCTTCTGCTGACCGGGGTCGCAGCCGGCCTGTCGGGCATGACCGACTGGCATTTCCGCATCGCCCTGACGGTGAATGGGGTCGGCTGGAACTTCCTGTTCGTCGGCGCGACGACCCTGGTATCGACCACCTACCGCCCGTCCGAGCGCGGCAAGACCCAGGCGATGAACGACTTCCTGGTCTTCGGCACCACTGCCACGTCCAGCTTCTTCGCCGGCGTGTTGCAGGAGCGGATGGGCTGGTTCGCGTTGAACTGGTTCTCCCTGACCCTGCTCGCGGTGGCGTTGGTCGCCGTGCTGTGGCTGCGCTTCCAGAAGCCGCGGGAGGCGCTGGCCTGACTATGGTATGCTCCGCGGGCGCGAACCATCGCGCCACGCGGAGTGAATGCCATGATGACCAATCCCGTCGGTGACGCCTCGGTGTACGGACCATGAGCAAGGACAAGGCGTCCGAAGTTCCCTCCATGGGGCGGGAGGAATACAAGACCGCCCTGCATGACCTGCAGGTCGAACTGGTCAAGCTGCAACGCCATTTCATCCAGTGCGAGGACAAGATCCTCGTCATCATCGAAGGCCGCGACACGGCCGGCAAGGATGGCGTCATCAAGCGGATCGTGCAGCACCTCAGCCCGCGGGAGACGCGGGTGGTCGCGCTGGGCAAGCCGTCGGATCGGGACCTCGGCGCCTGGTATTTCCAGCGCTTCGTCCCTTACCTGCCGACCGCACAGGAATTCGTGCTGTTCAACCGCAGTTGGTACAACCGCGCGGGTGTCGAGCACGTGATGGGGTTCTGCACGGATACGGAATACGAATCCTTCATGGAAACCGTGCTGGAGTTCGAGCACATGCTGGTGCGCTCGGGCATGAAGGTGCTGAAGTACTACCTGGACATCAGCATGGACGAGCAGAAGAAGCGGCTGAAGGCGCGCCGGACCGATCCGCTGAAGCAATGGAAGATCAGCCCGATCGACGCCCAGGCCGTGAAGCACTGGGAGGCGTACAGCGTGGCCCGGAACCAGATGCTGGCGCGGACGCACAATCCGGTGACGCCCTGGACTGTCGTGCGAGCGGACAACAAGCGCCAGGCACGCATCAACCTGATCCGCGACCTGCTGGCGCGCGTCCACTACAGCGACAAGGACGAAAGCCTGCTGGCGACCAACCCCGACATCATCTTCGAATACCAGGAGATCTACGTTCAGAACGGCATGATCGCACCCTGACCACCGGCGCCGCCGACTTGGCCATCGGCGGCGTGTGGGTTATGCCCTTCCAATGAACGCCTCGACACAAGATGAATCCCGCCTGACAGCCGCCATGGGGAGAAATCTGTTTCTCCTGACCTGCTGCCAGTCCATGGGCCAGGCCGGCAACGTGATGATGCTGAGCGTGACCGCGCTGTCCGTCATCACCTTCTTTCCCTACCGCGACTTCGCCACGCTTCCTGCCACCCTCCAGCACGTCGGCGTCATGCTTGGCGTGTTTCCGGCGGCGGCGCTGATGATGCGGGTGGGCCGGGGCGGCGGGTTCCGCGTCGGCTCCCTGTTCGGCATGGCGGGGGCGGCCTGCTGCGGCATCGGGCTCTATTTCTCGAACTTCATCCTCATGTGTCTCGGCGGATTGCTGCTGGGCTATGCCGTCGCGAACCTGCAGATGTATCGCTTCGCTGCGGTGGAGCTTGTCCCGTTCAGCTACCGCGCCCGCGCGATCTCCTGGGTGACGGCGGGGGGCGTGGTGGCGGGCATCCTGGGACCGCTGCTGGTTCGCGGGACCTTCGATTCGATGATGCCGCTGTATCTGGGCACCTATGCGGCGATGGTCGTTCTGCATGCGGTGGTTTTCATCGGCATGGGCTTCGTCCGTTTCCCCCCGATGCGACAGTCGGCGCAGGCGGAACAGGCGGAGGGGCCGAAGCGCTCCTTGCTCGAAATCGCGCGCCAGCCGCGCTACGCCGCCGCGGTGATCGCCGGGGTCGCGTCCTGGGCGACGATGATGTTCCTCATGAGTTCATCGCCCTTGGCCATCGTGGGCTGCGGCCTGCCGCCAACCGAGCCGCCGACGGTGATCTTCATGCATGTCATGGGGATGTACGGGCCGTCGTTCTTTACCGGCGGCCTGATCAATCGCTTCGGCCTGGTGCGGGTGATGGCGGCGGGGTCGATCATCCTGCTGGCCGGCGTGATCGTGGCCCTGACCGGCATGTCGGAGTGGCACTTCCGGATCGCGCTGATGCTGAACGGGGTGGGCTGGAACTTCCTGTTCATCGGCGCGACCGCCCTGGTCACCACCTGCTATCGCCCGTCGGAGCGCGGCAAGGCGCAGGCGCTGAACGATTTCCTGATCTTCGGCACCACCGCCTCGGCCAGTTTCCTGGCGGGCTTCGTGCAGGAAAGGGTGGGCTGGGTCGCGCTGAACCAGGGGGCGATCTTCCTGGTGCTGGTCTCGGCGCTGGCGGTTGCCTGGCTGTGGCTGATCCAGCGGAGGGCCGTCGTCGCCGTCTGAGCACGGCGTCGCGGCACGGGCCGTCCGTGCCGCGACTGGATCGTTCAGGCGCGCAGGAACGGCGCGTCGCCGCAGACCGTCACGCGGTGGCCATAGCGCTTCTGCGGATAGTAGTCCCACATCGCCTGGTGCATCGTCGCGCGGTTGTCCCAGAAGGCAATCGAGTTCGGCTGCCACTTGAACCGGCAATGGAACCGCGCCTGTTCGGCGTGATCGAACAGCATGCCCAGCATCGCGTCGCTCTCGGCCTTTGAAAGCTGCGGGATATGGGTGGTGAAGCCGCGATTGACGTACAGCGCCTTCCGTCCCGTGACCGGATGGGTGCGGACGATCGGATGCTCCGATTCCGGGAACTTCATGTCGGCGGTCTTGTCGCGATACTGGTGGTTCGCCGATTTCAGGCTGGCATGAACCGCGGTGCAGCCTTCCAGGAACCCCCGCATCGTCTCCGACAGGGTTTCATAGGCGGCATACATGTTGGCGAAGCTGGTGTCCCCGCCACCGTTCTCCGGCACTTGGTGGATATACAGGATCGAGCCCATCGGTGGTTCCGCATCGCAGGACACGTCCGAATGCCAGACCTCTCCGGCGACGCGCTTGGAGTTCTCGTCCGCCTTGACGACCAGGATTTCCGGGTGGCCGTCGATCGGCTTGGGCGCATTGGGGTGGATGTGCAACTTGCCGAAGCGCGCACCGAACTCCTTGTGCTGCGGCACGGTCAGGGTCTGGTCACGGAAGAAGATCACGAGGTTGTCCATGAGAGCGTCATGGATTTCCTGGAACTGCTGGTTGCCGATCTGGCCGCCCAGGTCGACGCCGTGGATTTCCGCGCCGATGGTGGGCGTGAGCTTCCGTACCTCGATCGTTTGATAGGTCATGGCTGTTTCCTCTCCGGCGCGGCTTGGGCGCGCTGGAGGGAAGCTTAGGCAAAGGTTGGGGGGTAGGTAAACCGCAAGGCATCCGTCGTGACCGGCTGGACGCCGGCCACGACGGAACGCACTCAGGACTGCTGGTTGCTGAAGATGATCGTGCCGGAGGCCGCGAACATCCCGCCGACGCCGTGGCAGACCGAGACCTCGGCGCCCGGAATCTGCGCCGGAGAGGTCCCGCGCATCTGCCGCACGCTCTCCTGCAGGGCATACATGCCGTACATGCCGGAATGCATATACGACAGTCCGCCGCCATTGGTGTTCAGCGGCAACGATCCGCCCGGCGCCGTGTTGCGCCCGGCGATGAAGGCCGCGGCTTCACCACGCGGAACGATCCCCAGATCCTCCAGCCCATAGATCGGCAGATGCGCGAAGGCATCGTAGATCATCAGGTGGTCGATATCGTTCTTGTTGATACCGGCCTGCTGGAACGCCG
>CANJSR010000112.1 GCA_947476855.1 Acetobacteraceae bacterium | reverse complement strand
TTGGCGTGACCGAGCCGGTGACCTTGTCCAGCGCCAGATCCGGCTCCCCCGCGCCGATCGCGCGCGTGATGATGTTGGCCTGCGGATGCGCCTCGGCCTGTTCCGGCGTCAGTTCGCCGCTGTCGACCAGGGCCTGCACGAAGGAGTGGTCGCGCGTGAGCTGCGACAGCGTGTCCCCGCGCAGCAGGTAGATCCGCGAATCTCCGGCCCACAGCGCGGCAAAGAATGAATCCCGCACCAGCAGGATCGCCACGGTGGACGCCATCATCACGCCTGGCCCGCGCTGGGCGGCTTCATCCAGCAAGGCGGCGTGGACGTCGAGCAGCCGGCCCCGGGCCTCGGCCAGCAGCTGGCCGGCGCCGAGATGCGGGGGCACGGATTCCAGCGCGTCATGGATCATGGCGGAGGCGACCTCTCCCGCCTCATGCCCGCCCGCGCCATCGGCGACGGCCCACAAACCGAGGTCGGCCCGGTCGACGAAATTGTCCTCGTTATGGGTTCTGCGTGCCCCGGCATGAGTCGCCGAGAATGACCGGTGGGTCATCATGGACAGGCTCCTCCACCGGCTGCGCCGCCGGCCAGCATCGCAGCATGATCCGGCATCGGTGGCAGGCCGTCCAGAACAAGCGACGTGGCCGGGACGGATGGCGCACCCTCGGTCCACCACAGGCCCTTCCCCGACCCATCCGGTTCCGGCACGTCGACGGCATCGGCGATCCAGGCGGCGAGGTCATCCGGATCGACGTCGTCGGCCAGCGCGTCGCGGACCGCGTCCTCGGCCTCATCCAAGAACAACGCCCCCGCCTCCGGGTCCGGCGCGCCCTTGCACCCCGGGAACACCACCGCCACCGTCAGCGGATAGCCCCGCCCCACCCGGTCCACGCTCGGCAGCATGAGGCCGAGCACAGGGTCGGGACCGCAGGCTCCGGGGGGAAGGGAGAAGCGCCAGACGGGGGCGGTCAGCCAGGCGTCCATCCAGGCATCTCCCAGCATGGCGCGGGAGGCCGTCAATGCCTGCTCGACCCATTGCTCCCACGGATCGAGGAAGGTTTTCGGCAGCCCTCGCGTCACGAAGTCGCCGCGTGATGGCAGCTTGCCGAACAGCCCGCGCGGGAAAGGACGCGCCACGGTCAGGGACCGATCGCCGGGCAGCGGAAGTCGCGCATCAGGGACGGGACGAAGGGGTTGTTGGCACCCGCCTGGACCTCAAAGACCACCTGCCGCTGGCCTTGGGAGAAGGTCAGCAGGAACTGCTCATCCGATCCGGTGCGACGCGCCTTGCCGAACAGGCGGAACAGCGCCCAGGGGCCGGTGGCGAAGTTGGCGGAACCCTCGGCCGGCGGTGGTTCGAAGGTGATCTGGGTGTGGGTCATGCCGCCCGGGCCGGGCCACTCAAACATCTTGGGCGGCGTGGGCTGGTCGGAGGTGAAGGCGATCGGCTGCCCGCCCAGTTCCATGGTCGCCTTCTTCGTCTCGGGGTCGGCGCTGACGGGGCGGATCAGGAAGGTGACTCGAGGCGTCGTGCCGAAGGTGAAGAAGGCCTGTCGGATGCGGTCGATCCGCTGGAAGCTGGCCACGTCGCCGGCGGTGAAGGGGGGTTCGACGCCCATGTACTGCTGCGGCCGCCAGGTGTTGCCCTGGATGGCCACATAGGGCCGCATCTGGGCCACGAAAAACTGGTCCATGCTGCCCGCCGGGGCGAACAGGCGGCCGAAATCCTCCATGGACGCATCGGCGCCATCGGCGAACAGCGGGAACCGCCGCTCGATCGACTTGCACAGCGGCCCGGGCGGCGGCATCGGCGCCCCTCCGCCCGCCGCGGCGGCCCCGCCCCCCGAATTAAACGCCGCGGCCACCGCCTTGCGTTGCAGGTCCCCGCCCATCGTCCGCCCGCCCGAGGCGATCGTCGTCACCCAGCGCTTCACCGGCTGCGGAATACGCAGGTTCTGCAACACCCGCACCGGATCGCCAGCGGCCGGCATCGGCGGGCCGGAGGCGCGGGTTTCAAGCTGCACCGCCAGGTCCCGCAGAGTCGTCAGGACCGTTTCCAGCCCTCTCTCGTTGAACTCCCGCAACTCCTGGAACTGCACATCGACGGCTTTGCCGGGCGGTTCGGTGTCGGGGGCGAGGAAGCGGACCACCGCCGCGTCCCGCACGGCCTGAACCGCCTGCCCGACCGCGCCGCCGGCCGGGGGCGCGGGGGCATCCGGCGGGGCCAGCGTCAGGTTCTTGCGGAGCGCGGTCAGGACCTCCCGGATCGGGGAACCGGGTGTCGACAGGATCTTCAGGTCGGCCACGGCCTGCTCGGGCGTTGCCGGGACGATCAGGTCCAGGTCGTCCAGCAGGGCATTCCAACGGGCGATGTATTCCCGCGTGTAGAGGGCGATCACCTCCCGTTCCAGGGCCAGCACCGCGCGCGGGTCGTTCAGGTCCACCACCGCCTGGTTGCCCACCAGGACCCAGTTTTCCTTGCCGACCCGGGCGATCGCGCCGGGCAGCGCGGGCAGCACCGACGCCCAGAAGCCCGCCGGGGTGAACAGGCCGGGAATCGGGTCGGTCAACGGCGCGCCGGACCGGCGGACGAACCATTTGCCGGAGCCGATGCCGGGTGCCTCGGCCGGCACCCACGGCCGAACCTTGGTGTCGGTGGCGCGCAGAACAGAGTAGACCCGCGCAGCCAGGGGGATGTTGCTGAACACGGATCGCGCGTCGTCGATCAGCGCCTGGTCGACCGGCATTTCGGCCAGCGGTTCGGCCAGCAGCGCGTTCAGGTGCTTCAGCAGGGACTCCCGCAACGGCGCCTGGGCCGCGCCGGGATACAGATCCCGCTGCCAGTCTCCGACGGCCCAATCCCGGATCATCCCGACATCCAGCGGCCCCTTGGAGCCGAGCATGAGGTAGATGCGGGTGTGCTCGTAGAGACGGTCGGGGGCGTTCATGTGTTCGCGCACCCGCTGTTCGGCGCGCCAGAACAGGCGGGGCAGCAGGATGCGTTCCAGGGACTGCCGATACAGCAAGGCGGCGGCGGCGCGCAGGGTGTCGTCCTGGTTCATGCCGAAGGTCCAGGTGGTGGACTCGGTCGAATCCGGCCCGAAGGGCAGCGCCCGCGCCTGGTCCAGCAGCGGCAGCACCCGATGCAGGTCGGCGGCGGCGACGGGTTGCAGCGGCGTGCGCTCCACCTGCCCGCGCCAGGACGCCAGGGCGGCATCAAACCGCGTGACGGAGGCCGTGCTGCGCTGCCAACCCACCAGCAGCGCGCCGATCCCACCGACCAGCAGCAGCCCGGCGAGGCCCCAGACCGCGGCCTGCATCACCACCCGGCGGCGGCGGGCGGCAGGGTTGCGATCGATCAGCATCGCCTCCCCGAGGATGACGCCCTTGATCAACTGTTCGAGGAAGTAGCTGCGGCCACGCTCGGGGCGCAGCGTGGGGGAACGGTTCTGGTCGATGCCGAAGGTGCGGGCCATGGCGCCGACCATGCGGTCGATCGGCGTGCCCTCCTGCGTGCCGGAGACGAAGTAGACCCCGCGCAGGAAGGCGGCGGGGTCGAGCTGGCTGGCGCCGAAGGATTCCTGGAGAAATTCGGTCAGCGGCGCTTCCAGGCTGGCGACCTGGGAGGGGAAGCCCAGGATGGCGGGGCGGCGGTCGGACCCACGCTCATCCTGCAAGCGATCGGTGACGCGGGCGGACAGGACATCGACCAGGGCGCGCAGTTCGGTGGCGAAGGCGGCGGCGGGACCACCGGGCGGGCCTTCCACGGGGAAGGTCGTGCCCCAGACCTGGCCGCGCCGTTCCCGGTCCAGGTCGTCGAAATACTCCATGAACCCGGCGAGCAGGTCGGACTTGGTGAACATGACATAGACCGGCAGGCGCACGCCCAGGCGGTCGTTCAGTTCCTTCAGGCGGCGGCGGATGGTGCGGGCATGGGCCTGACGCTCGAAGGGTTCGGCCTGGATCACGTCGTTCAGGGCGATGGCGACGATCACGCCGTTCAACGGCTGGCGCGGGCGTGTGTTGCGCAGCAGATCGAGGAAGGCATCCCAGCCGGCGCGATCCACCGTGGCGTCGGAATCCTGGGTCGTGTAGCGGCCGGCTGTGTCGATCAGGACCGCCTTGTCGGTGAAGTACCAGTCACACAGACGCGTGCCGCCAACGCCCTTGACCTCCGGGTCGCCCATCTCGGCGGCCAGCGGGAAGGTCAGGTTGGCGTTCAGCAGGGCCGTGGTCTTGCCGGCGCCGGGCGGGCCGATGATCACATACCAGGGCTGTTCATACAGGTAGCCGCGGGCACCGCTGGCCTTGCGCAGCGCCTCCATCGCCTTGGTCAGGCGGTCGCGCAGGCGGGCCGCTTCCTCATCCGCGGCCTGCGCGCCAGGGTCGGCGGCGGTCACGCCATCGGCCAGAGCCTTGTCGCGGCGGCGGCGGCGCAGGTCGGCCAGCAGGTTCAGCCCCGCCCAGACGCCGATCACGACCACCATCAGCAGGATCAGCAGCCAGGTGGCTTCCAATGGCTGCCACAACGGCCCGAACAGCCAGATCAGCAGGCACAGCAGGGCGGCGCCGATGCCGGTGAGGAACCAGCGGGAGCTCAAGGCACGGATCATCGCTTGCATCGTCCGCTATTCCTGCCGCCGCAGCACGATTTCGATGCGGCGGTTCGCCTCTCGCCCCTCCGCGCTGTCGTTGCTGGCGGCGGGATTCAGGTCGGCCCGCCCCTCGGCCGTCAGGCGCGCGGGTTCCTGCATCTTCTGTCCGATCACGTCGCGCGCTGCCTCGGCCCGCGCCACCGAGAGCTGGAAGTTGGAGGGGAACCGCACCGTGCGGATCGGCTGGTTGTCGGTGTGGCCGATAACCAGAACGCGCCCCGGCTCGGTGTTCAGCGCATCGCCAATACGTTGCAGCAGTGGGACGAAACCAGGCTTCAGCGTGCCGCTGCCGGAGGGGAACATGCCGCTACTGCGGATTTCCACCCGCGTGGTTGTCGCCGTCTCGGTGACGCTGACCAGGCCCTGGCGGATTTCCGGTTCCAGGAACTTCCGCACCTGCGCGGCCGCGCTGGGGCCAGGCGTGGGTGGCGGCGGAGGCGGCGGGGCGACGATGCGCGGCGCCTCCGGCCGCTGGATCGCGGGCATCGAGGGGGCGGAACGCGCGGCGTTGGCCATCGCGACATCGGCCCCGCCGCCCAGCAGGGTCGAGAACACAAGGAACAGCACGCCCAGCAGGGTAACGACCCCGGCGCCGATCACCCAGGCCGGCAGGGAGGCGCGGGCGGGGACATAGGGCGCGTCCTCCCCCGGCCAGCGGGGCGACAGGCCGCGTTCGGCGGACGGATGCAGACGCTTGAGGATTTCGTAGACGGCCTCCCGCAGGGCCTCCAGCTCACTGATCCCGCGCGGCAGCACGCGGTAGCGGCCCTGGAAGCCGAGCGACAGGCAGTAATACATCAGGGCGAGCAGTTCCTGATGGTTGGACGGGTCGCGACGCAGTTCCTCCAGCACCTGGAAGAACCCTTCCCCGGCCACGACGTTGCGGTGGAACATCGCGACCAGGGAGTTCTGCGCCCAGGCCCCGGTCCGCCCCCAGGACGTGTTCATCACCACGTCATCGAGGCTGGCGCACAGCACGTAATGCGCCGTCCGCACATCCCGGCGCGGCAGGTCGAGGCGCTGGATCGCCACGTCGAACCGGTTCAGCTCCTGCATCGCTTGCTCGCGCAGGGTCGCCGGATCGGGATCACCCGCCAGATGCCGCAGCCGCCCCATCAGATTGAGCAAGGGGGATGCCGCAGCCAGCAGCGGGGATGCGCCAACCAGCGGCAGTTCCGGCCCGTCCAGAACCGGCGCCGCCCGCGGACGCGCCCGGAACTCGGGTTCGATCGCGCGCCGGATTGTGGGTCGGCTGGCGCCATCGGCCGCCGGTTCCGGGCGGCGCGCGAACCCGCCGGGGATCGGGCGGATGACCGTGCGGTCCTTGTCGGCGGGTTCGTCGAAGGGATTGTCGCTCATGTCCTGACGGCCCAAAGCTCAAGCGCGATGTTCGGGAACATGTCGGAGACGTGCAGGCCGATATCGGCCGTGGCCTTCGCGGCCTCCCAATAGGGGCTGGCGCGATCCAGCTCGAAGCAGACCGTGCCTAGCTGGAACGGCAGTTGCGGCGGCTGCGTGGGCAGCGGGCTGACCGCGATGCCGGACAAAGCGGAGTTCACCAGGTCATCAAGCTGCCGCATCGCCCCGATCTTCACCTGGCGGGGGAAATCGCGGCGCAGGGACTCGACCGGCATGTCCGCCTTGACGATCAAATAGAACACCGCGGCCTTGAGCAGTTCGACGTTCCGCACCCGCCCGCGGAACCAGTTGGCCCGCTGCTGCAAGGGGATGCGTTCGGCCCCGGTATCGCGCATCCACGCCATGATCCGCCGCAGGTCGGCCATCACGCGGGCGAAGCTGCGCTGCAGGTCCTCATGCCGGTAGGGGGCATAGGGTTGCAGGCGGTGGGTCTGCTCGGTGAACGTCCCGAATTCCCCGGCCATCTGGACGAAGGCGGCATACATCTGCTCGGGGTGGACCGCGCCGGCGTCCGCCCAATGCGCCAGCAGCTTCTGCCAGCGGTTGGACGCCTGCATCAGCATGAAGTCCATTTGCTGCGCCGGTGTCTGCGGCATGGCGCCGGACAGGCGGCCGGCCAGGGTTTCGATGCGGGAGGTCAGGCCGCCGAGGATTTCCTCTCCGTAGGACACCAGGCGGGGCGACGCCGCGATCCGCAAGGCGGGCGGGATCCATTCCTCGTCCAGGCGCACGCGCTTGTCGGCACCCACCTCCTCGATCCGCGCGATCGGGATGGACAGCCAGCCGCTGCGATCGTCGCTGTCCAGCATGAACCGCAGCCGCAGCCGCCCGACCAGCAGGTCGGCGGGATCGGAGGCGTCGTCGGCCGCACCGGGAAACGTGTCCGCGGCCTCGAACGGTTGGACGCGGTAGCGGCCGGTGCCAGTGGCGTCGTCATGCGCGACCTGGACCGAGGACGCCGCCGGGTCGGCGACGCACAGATGCACCAGTTGCCGGCGCACCCGCTCATCCACCAGCAGCGCGCCCGGGCTGTCGGTGTCGCCGGGGATCGAGAACGGGGTGCCATCGGCGAAGACGCCGGTGGCCGAGGACAAGGCGAACTGGCCGATCTCCAGCTTCTCCTGGTCGATGCGGAGGTCGGACAGTCCCCACCACCAGGGGCCGAGGGCCCGGGCGCGGGCGCGCACCAGCGCCTCGGTCCAGCGGGACTGCTGCTGGAAATGCTGCGCCCGCAGGAACATCCCCTCCTGCCAGATCACGGGGTTTGTCCAGCTCATGGTCGGGGGTATGCTCCTGGAACCGGGGCGGGACGGGCGGACGAGGGGGTGGTCCTCATTCCTTCTGCTCCGCCATCACCCGCTCATAGGCGCGGGCGAAGGCCCTGCCGAATACGCTGTCGAAATCATCCTGCAGGGCGGCGGTGACGCGGGCGTGGGTGGTTTCGTAGGTGTCCCAGGCGCGCGCCTTGCGCTGGGCGGGCAGCACCGTCAGCCCGGCGCCCTGCTCCGCTATTTCCCGCAGCTTGTCGGGGGACAGGCTGGCCAGCAGGGTCCGTACCGCTTCCTGCATGGCGGCAACCGTCGCAACCTCGTGCAGGACGATTTCCTTCAGCACTTCCTCCACCGCGCGGGCGGGCGGCATAGCGGAACGGCGGCCGGCGCCGAGGAGCGCCTCGAGGGCGTCGTCCTCATTGACGGCGAGCTTGAGGGGGTTCTCGGTCCAGGCGGTCTGGGCGATGCGGAAGCCGCCGCGGACGGTGCGACGGGCACGCTGGACCTCTCGCAGGCCGGTGATCATGGCGCGGAAGGCGGCGCCGAGGGCGAGGAGGGACTGTTCGGGATCACGCGGCGTGGCATCTGGGATGCCGGCCCCGCGCAACAGTGCGCGGAGGAGTACGGCGTCGGTCGGGGCCGTGACCGCCTGAGGAGCCCCCGCCACGCCGCTTGCCGGGGCAGCCTCGGCAATGTCCCGCCGGGGGACGACCGGCGCGGGGACTGGTTCAGTGACCGGGGGCGGAGCGGCCCGGGGGGCGGGTGGTTCATCCTCGGGCGGCTGTGTGTCCGCGAAACTGACCAACGGTGCGGCTGGTTCATCGACCGCCAGCGCATCGCCCGGTTCTGCGAAGGGATTGGCCGCCTCGGGGTCCGCAAATGGGTCCGCCGACGCAGCCGTCGGATGAACTGCCGCGTGGGAGGGCGCCCCGTCCCGGGGTGATTCCGCCGCCGGCCCACCAAACGGTGGTTCGGCCGCGACGGGCGGCGATTCCGAGAGCCAGGCCGTGGGACGGCGCGCCGGACGCCGTTCGGGCGCGATGGGAACCTCGGAGCCCCCCGGGCCGTCGGCGAACGGATTTCCCAGCTCCACGGCCACGGGCGGAGACGCCGACGGAGGGGCAGGCGTCGCCTCGGGCGAAGGCCAACCGTCATCGGCGGCATCATCCGGCACATCGGCAAAGGGATTGCCCGACCGGCCGGCGGGCGGCGTCACGGCCGGCATCGGACGAACGGGTGCGGCTTGTTCCTCATCCTCATCGGCGAAGGGGTTGGCGAACCCACCGGCGGCACCGCCCCCCCTCGGCGCGGGCGCGATCGCACCGATCGGCCCGTCCATCGTGTCGCGGGAGGATGGCCATGGATCGGCCCCGGCCTGGAACGACGACCGAACCGGTTCGGCCTCGGCAAGCTGGGCCTGGAATTCATAGACGCCCAGGCGGATGCGGTCGCCATCGCGCAGCCGGCGCTTGCCGCCGTCGCCGATCGGCTCCTGCTCATGGTTCAGGAAGGTGCCGTTGCCCGACATATCCAGCAGCCACCAGTCGCCATCCTCCTGACTCAACATGCAGTGCCGGCGGGAGAGGATGTTCGTCTCGGGATCGACCAGGCTCCAGTCCGCGTCGTGCCCGCGGCCGAGGGTGAACTCGTACCCCTCGACCACACGCGTTTCCAGCCGCACCTGGTCGGGGCCGGAGATCAGGGAAAGGCTGAGGATTGCCGTCATCGCGCGGTCATTCGTCCGGGTGGGTGATGCGGCCGGGCCCACCGGCGGCGATGTCGCGCCCGCTGTCCAGGAAGCGCCGCAGCCGAACGGGCTGGCGTGCGGGGTCGCCGCGGACGGAGGCGAGCAACACCGATCCGGCAACCGCGGTGCCGCACAGGTCGGGCGTGGGCTCGACGGCCGGCTGCCCCTCGGGCGCCATCGAACCGCCGGACCAGAACACACTGACGCCGGTCCAGGCTTCGGGAGAGATCAGGCCGGCGGCCTGGGCCTGCGCCATGGCGGTCCGGCGCGCGGCGTCGGAGGGGCGGCGGACCCATTGCTCACTGGCGGCGCGGGTCTGGCGGTCGGCCTCGGGCAGGTCGGCGGGGGCGGTGTGGTCGGCGCACATGCAGGCCCACCACACGGCCTCCCGCGGGGGCAGCGCGTGGGCGATCAACCGAATGGCGCCGATCGGCATGCCCGCGTCACAGAGACGCTGGAGCGCATCGACCGCATCCGTGGCGGACCGCGCGACCTCGGCCGCGTCGGGCAGCACCGACAGATAGGCGGCCAGATCCTCCGGTCGGCCGGAAAGCTTGGTCATAGGCCCCACGCGCTCCTGATCCTCCGTCAGTTCAACATCATGATGCCGGCCTTCAGCGTCATCATCGCCGGCGCGGTCAGTTCGGTCATCGGGGCAGTGGTCTTCAGCATGGTCGAGCCCTCGAAATTCAGGATCATGCCCTTGATGGTGACCCCCGTTTGGTCGATTCGGACCGACGAACTCCCGACAGTCAACGTGATGGACTGCATGGCCGTGATGTCGATTTTTCCGAGTGTCGTATCGACCGTCAGATTCCCTTTTGACACGGTCAGGGTATCGTTTCCCTTCTCGACCGTCACGGCACGATTGTCACCAATTGTTACTGTTTCATCGACCTTCACATGTTTCACACGGCAATGATTGACCGTCAGGAACTGGTCGTTCTTGACCAGCGTCCGCATGTCCTTTTCCGCCTGCACGTAGACCAGTTCCTCGCCCTTCTTGTCCTCGAACGTGAGTTCGTTGAAGTTGGACGCTGACCCGCCAAGGCTGGAACGGGTGCGGATGCCGGATCTCGTCTTGTCCTTCTCGGCGTAGATCGGCTTGTCATCGCCGTTGTACATGCCACCGAGGACGACGGGCCGGTCCGGGTCGCCATCCATGAAGGCGACCGCGACCTCGGTTCCCACGCGCGGTGTTGATTGCCAGCCCCAGCCATTGCCGGCCCAGGGATAGATGACCCGCGCCCAGACCGCCTGGTCGGGGTGGGCCTCCTTCCGGTGATCCCAGAAGAACATGACCTTCACGCGCCCATGGTCATCGGTGTGAATTTCGGTGCCTTTGGGGCCGATCACCACAGCGGCATGGACGCCCAGCATCCGCGGCCGCTCCACCGAAAACGGCTCCCGCCAGGGCACCGACACCGGGAAGGCGCTGAAGCTGTTGGTGTAGCCGGATCCCGCGTCGCTGCTCAGGAAGGTCTGGTCCCATGCTTCGTGGGAGACCGACCGAACGGCGAGCTTCTTGTTCCGGGCCTGGTCGATCGGGTCCTCGGCCAGGGTGAACGACGTGCCGGGCACCAGGCCGCGGTTGCGTCCTTCCCCGCGCAGCAGGGCCACGGCGGCTTCGTCCGATTCCAGGCGGAAACGGGCGAGCGTCCGCACACGCTCCGGATCATGACTCAGCGCTGGCCAATGGAACACATCGCGTGCGTTGGACCCGCCGGCGCGGAGGATCGTCTGCTGCTGCGCGTCCAGGCGTTTCTTGGGGACGGTCGGGTCGTAGTCGATCAGCCGCATGCGGCCGTGCGTCGTGCCCTGGGTGCGGTGCCAGGACGTCAACGCCTCATCATCGTCCACCGCGGAGTCGAAACGGAGCGTGCCGCCGGGCAGGGACCGGAAGGCGCCATTGTGATCGGCGATCACGAGTTCATGGTCGCCGTCCTTGTGCTCGAAGAAGTAGAACGCGCCTTCCTCCTGCAGCAGGCGCGCGATGAAGCCCAGGTCGGTTTCGTTGAACTGCGTGGTGTATTCCCTGGGCTTGTGCGGGTTCTGCAGGCGGAAGGCGGGCGCCGGCATGCTGGCGTCCTGGGTGACGGCGCGGACGATGTCGGTGACGGACTTGTTCTGGAAGATCCGGCAATCCGATGTCTGGCCGAGAAACCAAAGCCGCGGCACGAGGCGGGCCTGGTAGACGGTCAGGTCGCGCCCATCGATCTTCCCGTCGGTCGAGAACGACTGCACGATCCCGTGGAAATGGCGCACCGGCGTCCCGTCATGCTGCACGGAAACGGTCATGCCGTGGTGCAGGATATCATCGGGATGGATGTCGTGGCGTTCTGAAACCAGGCTGACCCGGAAATCGAAGGGCTGGCTGATTTCCTCCTGCGCGTTGAACGCGGTTGCCATCAGCACGCCCTCTCCGAGGTCGCTGCTGACGCGCAGAAGGGCGCGGGACCGATCCCAGCCGCTCATGGAGCTTCACCGTGCCGCACCATCCGGTTCATCGTTCCCCCTTGGCGCTTCGCGTCGTCCGCCTGGTGATCCTACAGCGGCGGAATATTCTTGCAATGACATCGGAATGGGCGGGCCAGCGGGGTGGCCGATGGGATGGGCTGCGGGGTGCTTGACCCCGGCCGGTCGAGTGCCGACGATGCGCGCGTTACCATTGGCACCGCGCCGGTGTGGGAAGCGGGCCGTGTAGGGAAGGAACCGATCGATGGATCTCGGATTGAAGGGCAAGAAGGCCATCGTATGTGCCGCCAGCAAGGGTCTCGGGCGCGCCTGCGCCATGTCCCTGGCGCGGGAGGGCGTGGACCTGGTGATCACCGCCCGCACCTTGAGCGACCTGGAGCGCACCGCGGATGAAATCCGCAAGGAAACCGGCGCGAACATCACCGTCGTGGCCGGCGACATCTCGGCCTTCCTCGGTCGAGATGTCGCCGGATATCCTGGTGAACAATGCCGGTGGTCCGCCGCATGGCGATT
>CANJSR010000111.1 GCA_947476855.1 Acetobacteraceae bacterium | reverse complement strand
CAGGATGCCGAAGCGGGTTCGGTGCAGCAGCAGCCAGAGCAGAAGCAGCACCACCGGGCCGATGGCGATCAGGATGAGGTCATAGAGGGGAAACCGCTCCCCCATGATGGTCACGAAGCTTCGCAGCCAGGGCGGGCGGGGCAGAGGCAGGTCCTGCGGTCCCCAGATCAGGGGCACCAGGTCCTGGATGACCAGCACCACGCCGAAGGTGGCCAGAAGCTGGAACAGCTCTGGCGCGCGGTAGATGCGGCGCAGCAGGGTGGTTTCCAGCAGGGCGCCGATCAGCCCGGTGGCCAGGGCGGCGAGCAGGATGCCCAGGGCGAACCAGGCGGGGTCGCGGGGCAGGCGAGTCAGGATGCTCCAGGCCAGGTAGCAGCCGATCATGTAGAGGCTGCCGTGGGAGAAGTTGACGACTCGTGTGACCCCGAAGATCACGGTCAGGCCGGCGGCGATCAGGAACAGCGACGCGGCGCTGGCGAGGCCGGTCAGAAGCTGGATCACCACGAAGTCCATCAGGTGGCCCGGAAGGCGGATCGAGCGGAGGCGATGAAGGCGTGCATGCGGGCGGGGTCCTTGGCGCCGGTTGGGTCCTCGACACCCGAGTTCACATCGACACCGGCCGGGCGGACCTGTTCGATGGCCGCGGCGACGTTGTCCGGCGTCAGGCCACCGGCGAGGATGACCGGCACGAGCGCCACGGCGTCGACGATGCGGCGGCTGATGGTCCAGTCATGGGTCTGGCCGGTGCCGCCCAGGCGGTCGGCGCTGCGGGAGTCCAGCAGCAGGGCGTCGGCGATAGGGGCGAATGCCTCGGCCCGCGCCACAGCGTCCGGGCCGGTGACATGGATCGCCTTGATCAGGCGGGCGTCCTGAGCCAGGACACGCAGCGCGCGCAGCCCGTCCGGAGGGACATCCCCATGCACCTGGATGGTCGAGACTCCAATCCGCGCCGCCAGCGCCGCGATGGCCGCCGGATCGAGAAGATGGGTCACCAGCACCATGGTTGGCCCGGGTCCCGAGGCGGAGACCAAGTGGCGGGCCTCCGCCTCGGACGCCTCGTCCTCCGCGCGGTGCGTCAGGCCGACCAGCATCCCGAGCGCCGTTGCCCCCGCGGCAACGGCCGCGCGTGCGTCGTTCTCGGTCCGCAATCCGCAGATCTTGAGGAATGGGCCGCCATCCCACACCATCACGGTCTATCCGGCGGGGCGCAGCTTCCGAACTTCCTCATCCGTCGGCAGATAGTTGGCCCCGTCCGCATACCGCCAATCAACCATCACGCCCTTGCCACCCTTCAGCGCCGTCTTCCCGACATAGGTCCCCAGAGTCCCCTGATGGTCGATCGCCCGATAACTCGCCGCCCCAATCGGTGTGTCAAACGTGGCACCCCGGAACCCAGTAATCAGCTTGTCCGTCTCCAGGGACCCAGCCCGCGCAATCCCCGCCGCGATCGACACGATCAGCGCATGCCCCACCACGGACCCCATCCCCGGCAACACCTTGAACCGAGCCTGATATGCCGCGATGAACGCCTTGTTGGCGGGCGTCTCAACCAGTTCCCGAGGATACCCCGTCACCCACCAGCCAACCGGCGCCTCATCCCCCAACGGCTCCAGATACTCCGGCTCCCCCGTCAGCATCGACGCCACCGCTCGGCCTTCAAACAGCCCCCGCGTGTTGCCCTGGCGAACGAAATTGGTCAGGTCTGGACCGAAGGTGACGTTGAAGATCGCCTCGGGCTTGGCCTCGGCCAAAGCCGCGACCGTGGCCCCCGCGTCGATCTTCCCCAAGGCCGGCCATTGTTCCGCGACGAACTGCACATCCGGGCGCTTGGCCGTCAGCAGGGCCTTGAACCACTTCACCGAAGAAGTGCCATATTCATAGTTTGGCGCGACCGTTACCCAGCGCTTGGCCGGCAACTTCGCCGCCTCCTCGGCCAGCATCGCCGCCTGCATGTAGGTGGACGGGCGGAGGCGGAAACAGAACCGGTTCCCCTTCTCCCACACCATCGCATCCGACAGAGGCTCTCCGGCCACGAACAGTCGCTGGCGCTGGGCCGCGAAATCGGACAGCGCAAGACCCACGTTCGACAGGAACCCGCCCGACAGAACGTCCACCTTCTGCTCATCCAGCAGTTCACCAGCCAGGCGGATCGCGTCCTGCGGCTTGCCGGCATCGTCCCGGCTGATCACCTCCAGCTTGCGGCCCAGCACACCACCGGCTTCGTTGATCTGTTCGACGGCCATCTGCCAGCCGTTGCGATAGGGCAGGGTGAACGACGGAATGGCGGAATAGGAATTGATCTCCCCGACCCGGATCGGCGCCGCCTGGGCGCGGGAGATGGCGGGGGCGGCCAGAACGGCGGCGCCAGCCAGAACGGTGCGGCGTGTCAACATGCGGAAGGTTCCTGTTTCGGATGGACGCTGCCAGAGCCCGCACAGAATGCGCCGATCCAGCCCGCCGGTCGATATCCGTTGATAGTTCTTGAAGCCGCCGGTCGCTCCGTTTAGGTTAGTCTGGTCTGGCCAAAAGGGCTGCCATCATGCGGACCATCAACATGCTTGAAGCCAAATCCAACCTCTCGCGCTTCGTCGAAGCCGTGGAAACCGGCTCGGAGGCCGAGATCATCATCGCCCGCAACGGCCGTCCCGTCGCGCGCCTGATGCCACTGCCCACCGTAAAGCCCGGCCGCCGCATCGGCGTCGCCAAGGGCCGCTTCACCGTGCCCGACACGATCGACGCCGACAATGCGACTGTCGCCGCCCTGTTCGCCGGCTCCGCTGCTTGAGGCTGCTGCTGGACACGCATATCGCGCTCTGGGCCATCGCCGACGACCCGCGGCTGTCCGATCTGGCCCGCAGCCTGATCGATGACCCGGAGAATGCGGTGATGGTCAGCGCGGCCACGGTCTGGGAAATCTCGATCAAACACGCCTTGGCGCGCAGCAACATGCCGATCTCGGGCGAAGAAGCGCTGGGCTACTTCCGGTCGGCCGAGTTCGGGCTGCTGGACATAACCCCCATCCACGCGGCGGCGGTTGAAACCCTGCCGCCTTTGCACGGCGACCCGTTCGACCGCATCCTGGTCGCCCAGGCGATGACCGAACCGTTGCGGTTGCTCACCCGCGACGCCCAGGTGGCGGCCTATGGCGGCATGGTGTTGATCGTCTGATCAGCCGCCCGTGTTCCGGTTCCGTGTCGCGTGCTTCCCCAGCCAACCCATCGTCGCCGCGGGCTCCGCGTCCGTCGTCATCAGATAGGGCTTGATATCCAGCAGCGGCGTGCCGTTTACGCAGTCCAGATACCGGACCAACAGCCGTCCCGGGCCATCGAAACCGTCAAAGGCCACCACGGACATCCCGATCGGGTTTGGCCGCCGAGGCCCCCGCGTCGCGAACACCCCCCGAGGCTCCGGGTCGAAGGGCGGCGTGAATACCAATTGCGGCGTTTTCGCCTGGTCCAACCAGTAAAGCAGGATCAGGTGGGAGAAGCCGTCCAACCCCATCAGCCCATCCCGAAACGCTTCGTCGACCGTCACGGTGCAGACCGGCGCCGGATCGGGTTGTCGGCCATTCCGGGGACAATCGCCGATACTGGCCCAAGGCGTCGCGATCAGGCCGATCGGCTGCATGGCTATTGTATTTCCCATCATGCCCTTTCCTAACCCCTTTCGGTCCCGCCACGCCAGTGCGATGAATTTGCGTGATTTCCTTCCCGTTTCGTGTAGGACAGCGGTAAGAACGAAACGGATCGCAAAACGCCAGAACAGCCTCGGGAGCCGAACCCATGCAGAAGGAGTCCGCCATCATCGACCTGCTGTCGGCACAGCAGAGAGCCTGGCGCGCGCGATTCCCAGCTTTGGCAAACCGGGTTCATCAGACGATCATCGGCTATCTCTGCACCCGTGGCCGCGGCGGCGTGCCGGTGCGCCAGATCTACGGCGTCACCAAGGAACTCTATCTGCTGGACGACGCCACCGTGCGGGAACGGGTGGAGGATATCGAGCGCCTCGGCCTGTGCGTCGCAACCCCGCGAGAGGCCAAGCTGACCGGCCGCACGATCGTCACGCCGACCGAAGGCTTGCTTTCCACCTTCGACACCTTCCTGCTGGCGGTCGCGGATGAGATGCAGGGCGCCATGCGCCATATCGACCCGTCGCTGTCAGGCTCCGCCCCGGCCGCGTTGCAGGACCGGGACCGCGGGACGATCCTTCAGGTTTTCGACACCTATGCCCTCGCCTGGCTTGCCGGGGCCGACCAGTTCCTCACCGACCAGAACCTCTCTCCCGCCAGACGCACCGAGGCTCGGCGGCGCCTGACGTCCACGTCCTATTGGATCCTGATGCACCGGGCGATGGAGCACGCGGATCACCTGCGTCGCGGCATGGCGGGAGAGGACAGCCTGGTCGCCGATCAGCTTGCCGCCAGCGTGCTGGACCAGACCGGGCAGAGCTTCCAGACGATCCGGGACCATATTTCGTGGCTGATCAGCCAGGGCATGCTGGACCGCGCGCCGGGCCGTGTGCTGCGGGTGTCCCTGGCGCAGGCGGCCGCGGGCTATTTCGACGACACCCTGCGCCAGACAGCGGCCGAAGTCGCGGACGCGGCACAACGGCTCGGGATGGGCCGGCTCGACGGCACCCGCGGTTGGCCGCGTGCGGCCGGGACGGATGCCGACGCGCTGGAACAGACGATCCGCATCTCCGCGCCGGGCGAGGACGCGCCAGCCGAACCCCGTGTGTTTCACTGGCTGGAGGTCGTCAGCCCGGCCACCGCGGCGACCCGGGTTGCCTTGTCCGACTCCCCCCTGGTGATCGGCCGAGCGCGACCGGCGCAGGTGTTGTTGCCGGATGGGGCGGTGTCGCGGGCGCATTGCCAGGTGGCGGTGGTGGGGGACGATGTCGTTGTCACCGACCTCGGTTCCACCAACGGCACCTTCATCGACGGGCAACGCATCGACGGCACGGTCCCGTTGTCCGAGGGCGGGTCGCTGCGGGTCGGTCCCTATGGTCTGGCCTATAAGCGGGAGGTTGTGCCTTAGTTTAAACAAGAACAAACGTGGAAAATTCGGATTTCTTCCGGCAGTTTTTCTGAAATCGTCATGATAGGAATTCTTGGAAATACACCCCAGAATTATCAAGATTTTCATGCGGAATTACATGAGCAAGCGCTGTAAATAGTAACTCTGTATTTCCTGATGCAATCGAATACCTTCTCTCTCGACGCCGGTCGTGACCTTCGCTTCTCCCCCACGAAGCCACGCCGGTCAGCCAGGGAGTGGTACGATGCTCACGGTCCGCATACGGAACAACAAGGGTCGGAACAGCACTGGGCATGGTGCGTCTGACATCGGAGTCCGGGCGGAACGTGGGATTGGCGGCACGGGTTGGCCTGCCTGATCCCTGGCGATGAAGGGCGGGGGGAACGACCCTCCCCTGCGGTTCCCCCGCCCTTCACTCTTTTCTTCATGACGACCGGCCTGGGACCCTTCGGGGTCCTTTTCTCTTTTCCGGAGCCCGAAAAAAGAAAGGCGGCGCCAGAGGCACCGCCAAGTTTGGGGAGGAGTCCAAGAGAGGTGCGGTGAAGGTCACCGCCGCCTCGGGTGGAAACATGCCCCGATAGCCGGGTCCAGACATTGATTTGGATCAAGCCGCCGGATTTTTCGCTCTCTCCGGGCGAATAGGGATGATTTTTCCTCATGCGTCGTGCACGGGAGATTATCGCGACGCGTCGGCGATCCGCGCGAGCGCTTCGTCCTTGCCCAGTGCGGCCAGCGTAGCGTCGATCCCGGGGCTGACGGTGCTGCCGGTCAGGGCGGCACGCAGCGGCTGGGCGACCTGGCCCAGCTTCCGCCCCGTCCGGTCGGCGAAGGCCCGCAACGCCGCGTCCAGCGCCGGCACGGTGAAGTCGGTCGCCGCGAGGTCCACCGCGACCTCGCGCAGCAGCAGACTGGCCTCGGGCGTCAGGATCGCGGCGGCCTTGGGTTCCATCGGCAACGGCACGACCCGGGCCAGGAACGCGGCCGCCTGGGCTAGTTCCAGCATCGACTTCGCCCGTTCCTTCAGATGCGGCATCAGGGTCCGGATTCGCTCCGCGGCAATCGAGCCGACGGACAGGTCATGCTGGTGGATCAGCCGCCGCAGCACGTCCTTGGTCAGACGATCGTCATCCGCCTTGCGGATATAGACGCCGTTGAGGTTCGTGAGCTTGGCATAGTCCATCCGGGACGCGCCGCGATTGACGTCGACGATGTCGAACAGGCGGATCGCTTCCTCGCGGTCCACGACCTCCAGGTCCCCATGCGACCAGCCCAGGCGCATCAGGTAGTTGCAGACGGCTTCGGGCAGATAGCCCTGGGCGTCGAACTCCATGACGGAAACCGCGCCGTGCCGCTTGGACAGCTTGGACCCGTCGGCGCCGTGGATCAGCGGGATATGGGCGAAGCGGGGCAGGGGCCAGCCCATCGCCTGAAACACCTGCACCTGACGAAACGTGTTGGTCAGGTGGTCATCGCCGCGGATCACATGGGTGATCGCCATGTCGTGGTCATCGACCACGACCGCGTGCAGATAGGTCGGAGTCCCGTCGCCTCGCAGGATGATCATGTCGTCCAGTTCGGCGTTGGCGACGCGGACCGGGCCCTGCACCAGGTCGTCGACCACCGTCTCCCCGTCCCGCGGGGCCCTCAGGCGGATCGACGGCTTGACCCCCGCGGGTGCCTCGGACGGATCGCGGTCGCGCCAGCGCCCGTCATAGCGTGGGGACCGGCCCTCGGCGACCGCCTGCTCCCGCATCTGCCGCAGTTCCTCGGGCGTGCAATAGCAGTAATAGGCCTTGCCGGCGGCCAGCAGTTCATGCGCGACCTCCGCATGGCGGGCGGCGCGCGTGGATTGGAAGACCGGCGGTTCGTCGGGCGTCAGGCCCAGCCAGGCGAGGCTGTCGAGGATGCCCTGGGTGAAGGCGTCGGTGGAGCGTTCGCGGTCGGTGTCTTCCACCCGCAGCAGGAAGTCGCCGCCGGTGTGGCGGCTGTACAGGAAGTTGAACAGTGCGGTGCGGGCGCCGCCAATATGGAGCTGGCCGGTTGGGCTCGGCGCGAAGCGGGTGCGGACCCTGGCGGGGGCGACCTGGGGGGATATGTCGGACATGGGGGCGATGTAGAGCAGATCGCCGCCGAACGGAATCACCGCGCGCGCCAAAATGCCGGAAACGCCCCGCCGTTCACCGAATATTGAGGATTGGCGGGCCACACTGCGCCGATGCGATGGCTCGTCGGCGATGGCGGCATTTGGTCCAGCCTCCCCCCCAGGTGGCTGGTGTCGGCGCGCGCCCGCTTCCCGACCGCGCTGGCCGACCGGCTGCGGGACGGGGTGGAGCGCCAGCGCGACCGGCTGGTCTTTTGGCTGCCGGTGTTCCTGGCGATCGGCGTGCTGGCCTATTACCAACCGCTCCAGGAGCCCTGGCCCTGGCTGGGCGCGGTCTGCGCCGCCTCGGTCGGCGTGCCGCTGCTGGCCTTGTGGCGCCATGACCTGATCCGGCTCGCGCTGACCCCGTTCCTGGCCACGACCATCGGGTTCACGGCCGCGCAGGTCGCCACCGCCCGGGCACCCCCCTTGGCCACGACGTTGCCCTGGCAGGCCACGATCGTCACCGGGGCAATCCGCGCCATCGACATCCTGCCGGAGGGGCGGCGCCTGACCCTGGCCCATCCCATCCTGGACAAGGCCGCCGAACCCTTGCCGAGGTCGGTCCGGGTCCGCCTCCGCCCCACCGACCAGACGGTCCTGGTGACCGGCGACACGGTGCGGGTTCGCGCGATGATCCGCCCGATCGGCGCCCCCGTCCTGCCCGGCGGCTGGGACATGCAGCGGGAGACGTTCTACTCCCGCCTCGGCGGCTCCGGTTACGCGCTGGGCTCCGTGGAGGTTCTGTCGCACGACACGCCCTCCGGCCTGGCGGGCTGGCTGCGCCATCTGGCCGAGGCCGCGTCCGCCCGCATCGCCGCCGCCATTCCAGGTCCCTCGGGCCAGGTCGCGGTGGGCATCCTGATCGGCAGCCAGACCGGCATCGCGCGGGCCGACATGGCGGCGTTCCGCGACTCCGGGCTGGCGCATGTGCTGTCGGTGTCGGGCCTGCATCTGGCGATCGTGCTGGGCGTGACCATGATGGTTGCCCGGTTCCTGCTGGCGCTGAGCGAATACGCCACCCTGCACTGGCCCACCCGCGCGGTCGCCGCCGTGATCGCCCGGGGGGTGGGCGGGTTCTACACGGGGCTGACCGGGTCGCAGATCCCGACCGTGCGCTGCTTCCTGATGGCCTGCCTGTTCACCGTCGCCCTGCTGGCCGGCCGCCGCGTCGTCTCCCTGCGCGGCCTGGCGGCCGCCGCGGCCCTGGTCGTGCTGGTGGAGCCGTGGCAGGTCCTCGGCGCCTCCCTGCAAATGAGCTTTTCCGCCGTGCTCGCCCTGATCGCGGGGTTCGAGGCACTGCGTTCCTGGCTGAACCAGGGCGGCCGCCAGGGCTGGCGCCGCAAATCCGTCCTGTTCGTGCTCGGCCTGATGACGAGCAGCCTGCTGGCCGGCACCGCGACCCTGCCGTTTGGCGCGTATCACTTCGGCCGCATCCAGCTTTACTACGCCTTGTCCAACATGGTCGGCGTGCCGCTGACCAGCGTCCTGGTGATGCCGGCCGGGATGCTCGCCCTGCTGCTGATGCCGCTGCATCTGGAGTGGATCGCCCTGATCCCGGTGCGCTGGGGGATCGAGGCCACGCTCTGGGTCGCCCATTTCACCGCGAGCCTGCCCGCCGCGACCGTCACCGTGCCCCACATGGCGCCCTGGGGCCTCGCCGTCCTCGCGTTCGGCATGGCCTGGCTGGGGCTGTGGGTGGGGCGAGGCCGCCTGCTGGGCGTGCCGCTGATGCTGCTGGGGCTGCTGACGCCGTTGCTGGTCCGGCCGCCTGATATCCTGGTCTCGGGCGACGCCCGTCTGATCGCCGCACGGACCGCCGATGGCGTGTATCTCCAGCAGGTCCAGGGCGGTTCGGCGTTCCTGCGAGAGGCCTGGCTGCATCATTGGGGGGCGGATCAAGCGACGAAGCTGCCCCCGGCGGGAGAGGCCGCCGCCGGCACCATCCGCTGCGAGAAGCCCGGCTGCTTCCTGCGCCTCCGCCCCGATGCGCCCACCGCCTACCTGGCGAGGGTGGCGGAGCCGATCGGGGACTGTGCGGGCATCGGCGTCATCATCTCGGCCGAACCGGCTCGCGGCCTTTGTCCCCGCCCTGGGCCCCGCCCCTGGCCCGCTTTGGTCGACCGGTTCACCGTCTGGCGCGATGGCCCGACCGCGATATGGCTGGATCCCGACGGCGCCCGGGTGCTGACCGACCGCGCCCATCGCGGCGCCCGGCCCTGGGTCCCGCCGCCGCCCACGCCGCGGGTGCGGCCGCCGCCGAAACTGCCCGTGGCCCCGACCGAGGCCGGGCCGGGCACCGAACGGAGAGAATCCTCGCACGAGAGCCCGCCCGAGGAGTAGAATACCATAGTGATCCTATGGCCAGGAGCCGATTATGATCTTTCGTCAGTTGTTCGACGCGACATCAGGCACCTACAGCTACCTGATCGCCTCCCGCCGTGGTGCCGAGGCGCTGATCATCGATCCGGTCCTGGAGAAGGTCGATCGCTATCTGCAACTGATGGCGGAGCTGGACCTGCGGCTGGTCAAGGCGGTCGATACGCATCTGCACGCCGATCACATCACCGGCCTGGGCGCACTGCGGGACCGGACCCACTGCATCACCGTGATGGGGGAACAGTCGGGCGTCGATGTCGTTTCGATGCGGGTTGCCGACGGCGATGTCATCCGGATCGAGGGGCTGGGGCTGAACGTGATGTACACGCCCGGGCACACCGACGATTCCTACAGTTTCCTGCTCGATGACCGGGTCTTCACCGGCGACACACTGCTGATCCGCGGCACCGGGCGGACCGACTTCCAGAACGGCGATCCGCGGGCGCAGTACGACTCGATCTTCAACCGCCTGCTGCGCCTGCCGGAGGACACGCTGGTCTATCCCGCGCATGACTACAAAGGCGACACGGTCAGCACGATCGGCGAGGAAAAACGCTTCAACCCTCGGCTGCGCGTCGCCTCGGTCGAGGAATATGTGGCGCTGATGAACGGGTTGAACCTGTCAAATCCGAAGATGATGGACGTGGCCGTGCCCGCCAACATGCGGCAGGGCCTGGCGCAGGCTGAGATCGCCCGCCGGGGCTGGGCCGTCACCGCCCGCGATGCGCTGGATTTCCCCACCCGCCCCGACGTCACGCTGATCGACCTGCGGGAGGCCGCCGAACGCGCCCGCCACGGGAATATCCCCGGCGCCCTGCATGTCCCCTATCCTGAATTGCAGGAAAGCATCGGTCCCGGTGGCGTGCTGCACGGCCTGGCGGACGCGACCGGGCGGCGGCTGGTGTTCTTCTGCGCGTTCGGTGAACGGTCCGCGATGGCGGTCCAGGCGGCACGCGACGCGGGGCTGGCGACGGCGGTCCACATCCATGGCGGCATTGGCGCCTGGAAGGAAGCGGGTGGTCCGGTTGTCGTGTGATCGGCAAGCTTTCTTCAACCGTCATCCCGGCCTCGTGCCGGGACCAATAGCGGCAGGGTGCTGGGGATGGTCCCGGCACAAGGCCGGGATGACGGTGCGGGAACCCCATGTGGTCATGCACGCCGACGCAAGATAGGATCGGGCCGTGTTCCAAGGGGAAACGACCCAATGAAACTCGGCGTGTTCGATCACATGGATCGCGGCCAGGCGCCGCTCGACCAGTTCTTCGAGGAGCGGCTCACGCTGCTCGAAGCCTATGATCGCGCAGGCTTCTACGGCTACCACGTGGCCGAACACCACGCTACGCCGCTGGGCGTGGCGCCTTCGCCCGGAGTGTGGCTCTCGGCCGCCGCGCAACGAACGAAGCAACTCCGCCTCGGCGCGCTGGTCTACCTGCTGCCGCTGTATCACCCGATCAAGCTGCTGGAAGAAATCTGCATGCTTGATCACCTCAGCAAGGGCCGCCTCATGCTCGGCGTCGGGCGCGGCATTTCCCCGATCGAGCTGCGCTATTACGGCCTGGACCCGGAACAAACCCCGTCGATGTATGCCGAGGCGCTGGAGGTCATCCTGCGCGGCATGCAAGGCGGGATGCTGAATTTCGAAGGCAAGCACTACCAGTATAGCGATGTCCCGATCGAGATCGAACCCTTGCAGCGCCCCCATCCGCCGCTGTGGTATGGCGTCGGCCGCCCCGACCAGGTGACCTGGGCGGCGAAGAACCGGGTCAACATCGTCAGCAACCTGTTCTCGTCCGGTATGAAATCGCTGACCGACCGCTATCGCCAGGAATGGGCCGAACAGGGCGGCGCGCCCGAGGACATGCCCCTGATGGGCACCAGCCGCCACGTCGTCGTCGCCGAAACGGAGCGTGAGGCCCTGGAAATCGCGCGCCGCGGCTATGACAAATGGCGATCGAGCTTCCTGAAGCTGTGGAAGCAGCACAACATGATGCCCTCGGCCCACGCCATCTTCCCGGAACGATTCGAGGACGCCGAAAGGGAAGGGCGAGCGGTGGCGGGAACGGCGGATAAGGTGGCGTCGTTTCTATTGCGGGAGGTGAAGGCGGGCGGCCTCAACTATCTGCTGTGCCGCTTTGCCTTCGGCGACATCACCGGCGCCGAGTCGCTCCAGTCCGTCGATCTTTTCACCCGGCACGTGATGCCGCATCTGACCGCGCATGAAGGAAACGCCTGAGCCATGACCGATACCTATGAACTCTTTGCCCTGCGCTATGCCGGCCGGCCGGCCCATCGCGCGGAACACTTCATCGGCGGGGATCCTCATGACGGCCCGATGCCGATGGACTACTTCGTCTGGGTCGCCAAGAACGCCGATCGCGCCGTGGTCATCGATATCGGCTTTACAGAGGAAAGCGGCGGCAAGCGCGGGCGCAAGCTTGATCGTTGCCCAATCGACTCCCTGTCGCTGCTGGGCGTCGATCCCGCCAAGGTCGAGGACGTGATCCTGACCCACATGCACTACGACCACGTCGGCAATTTCCATAAATTCCCGATCGCGAAGTTTCATCTGCAAGAGCCGGAGATGCACTACGCGGTCGGCAAGT
>CANJSR010000110.1 GCA_947476855.1 Acetobacteraceae bacterium | reverse complement strand
GTGTCGACGGCGTAGATGAAGTCGCAGCAGAGCGCCATTTCCATCCCGCCGGCGAAGGCGTGGCCGTTGACGGCGGCGATCACGGGGACCGGACAGCCGACGATGGCGCGGACCGCACGCTCAAAGATCAGATGCTGGTCCTGCCACTGTTCGTCGGTCATGCCCTTGCGCTGCTTCAGGTCGCCGCCGGCGCAGAAGGCGCGTCCGGCCCCGGTCAGCACGATGCAGCGCTGGGCGCGTGGATCGGCGCAGAACCCGTCAAAGGCATCGAGCAGGTCGATGCCCATCTGGGTGTTCATCGCGTTCAGCGACTCCGGCCGGTTGAGCGTCACCAGGGCGGTGTGTTCGCGCGGGTGGGTGATCGTGATCGTCTCGTAGGTCTTCATTCCATCGCCTGCATGATCAGTCGGGTGAATGTATCAACCGCCGCCGGGTCGATCCAGCGCATCACCGCGACCAGGTCCTGCTCCGGCGCGACCCAGGTGATGTTGCCCCCGGCGCCCGAGGCAAAGAAACTGCTGGCCGGCGCGCTGGCATAGCGGGTGGCGCCGGTATTCAGCCACCACAGCAGCCCATAGTTCGGGTTCAGCGCGCAGGGCGTCAGCGACTCCACCACCCAGGATTCGGGAATGATCCGCTTTCCGTTCCAGTCCCCGCGCCGCAGCATCAGCAGGCCGATCCGCGCCTGGTCCTCGGCGTGGATCAGCACTCCACCGCCCCAATGCGTGCCGCCCGAGACGCTTTCGACCATCCGCCCATCGACCTCGACCGATGATGTCCGGTAGCCGTGCCACGACCAGCTATCAGAAGCCCCGATCGGGCGCATGATCCGTTCGGCGAAGACTTCGGGCAGCGGACGCCGGAAGACCCGCAGCAGCGCCAGCGCCAGCCGGTTCACCCGCACATCATTATATTCCCAATGGGTGCCGGGCACCTTCAGGGGGCGGGCATCGCCCTTCCGGCCACGGCCTTCGACGGCCAGGCTGCGGTTGCGGTCGATTTGGTCGGACTTGCCGAACAGCTCCCCCTCCCACTCGGACGTGTTCTGCAACAGATGCCGCCAGGTGATGGCACCGTTGTGGTTGCCCTCGAACCCGCCATCATCGACCAGCCGGCGCACTGGATCATCGAGGTCCGGGATCAGCCGATCCAACACGGCGATGCCGGCCAGCAGCGACAGGTAACTCTTGGCGGCCGAGAAGGTGAAATCCACCTGGTCCGTATCGCCCCAGGTCGCCACCTTATAGCCGCCGCGCAGGATCAGCCCGTTGGCGGGGCCGCGTGGACGGATCGGCCCCAGGATTTCGTTGAACGGCGGCTTTTCGAAGAAGCCACTTTCCAGATGGAGTCGGAGGTCATAGGGCCAGGGCACCTCGTTCTCGGTGGCGAAGCGGGCGCCTTCCTCCAGCCACATCCAGTTCATGCCGGCGTCGTCGGCCCGCGCCTCCGGCCATGGGGCTGGGTCGGCGGGCGGAACGATCGGTTTCAGGTGCATGGCGGGCTCCGGGATTGCCGGGGGACTATGGCGCAGCGTGGGAATGGCGCAAGGCTGCCAACGCCTTGGGCGCGCTGATCGCCAAAACTCGGGATCGCATCGAATTTTGAGGCTACTGTTCGTTTCCATTTCCTCGACGACTTGACAATTCATCATCATTCCAAACTGTGACCAAATTCACTTGTATCGGGAGGAATCGCCGCATAGGATGACATCATAATGGTTTTGGAACAGTCCGGCCGAACGATCCGCGCCGGCGCCCGCACGCTGCCATGAAACCGTAATAAAGGGGGATACAGCCATGTCCGCTGCACTCAGCTATCCGGGCGTCTACGTCCAGGAAATCCCAAGCGGAGTCAGGACGATAGCGGGCGTCGCGACCTCCATCACCGCCTTCATCGGACGCACCGCGCGCGGACCCGTCAACACCGCGACCACGCTCAACAGCTTCGGTGATTTCGAACGGAACTTTGGCGGACTCTGGAACGACAGTCCAACAACGTTCGCGATCCGTGATTTCTTCGTCAACGGCGGTGGCCAGGCCATCGTTGTGCGCCTGTACCGCGCCGATCCGGGCGATGCCAACGGCGTTCCCGCCACGCGCCAGCCCTTGACCGTCGGCGCGCTGGCCTTCGTCGCCGCGCATGAAGGCCGCTGGGGCCTGAACCTGCGGCTCAACGTCGATACCGACAATGTTTCATCCGATATCGCCGCCGCGATGGGCGTCACCACCGCCGACCTGTTCAACGTCACGGTGCGGGACACCGGTACTGGGCGGACCGAACGCCATGTGAACCTGACGGTCAAGGACAGCCCCCGCCGGGTCGATCGCGTGCTGGAAGCCTCGTCCGAGCTGGTCCGCACCACCGGCGTGCCGAACCCCGCAGCCGTCATCGCCGCCGGACAGGACCTGCTCAGCACGCGGGAAAAGGCCTATGCCGACGCGGTCAAGGCGCTGACGGACAAGCAGATCGCCGATCCCTCCGCCGACGTGACGACCGAGCAGGCTGCCGTCACGACCACCCGCGCATCCTTGAACGGGGCGTTGACCGATGCCTCCGACGCGCTGTCGGACGGATTGCCGCTGACGGCCGCGGACTTCCTGCCGCCGAACGGCGAAACCAACAAGTTGGGGCTGTTCGCGCTGGAGCAGGCGGATCTGTTCAACCTGCTGGTCATCCCGCCCTATCGCCCGATCGCCGATGCCATCGACGTCGATCCGGCCCTGGTCGCCGCGGCGGCCGCCTATTGCGAGCGTCGGCGCGCGATGCTGATCGTCGATGCGCCCAAGGACTGGAACACCAAGACCGTCGCCCGCACGCGCTTTCTCGATGCCAACAACGACCATGTCGGCACGCGCAGCCGCAACGCCGCCCTGTTCTTCCCCCGCCTGCGCCAGCCAAACCCGCTGCGCGACGGACAGATGGAGGTCTTCGCGGCCTCCGGCGCCGTCGCCGGGATCATCGCCCGCACCGACGGCACGCGCGGCGTCTGGAAGGCGCCGGCTGGCCTCGATGCCACATTGACCGGAGTGCCGTCACTCAGCGTCTCCCTGACCGACGCGGAAAACGGGGAACTCAACCCGCTCGGCATCAACTGCATGCGAGCCTTCCCCGCCGCCGGCCGCGTCGTCTGGGGCGCGCGCACCCTGCGCGGAAACGACCAGTTGGCCGATGAATACAAGTACATCCCCGTCCGCCGCACGGCACTTTATATTGAGGAAAGCCTGTTCCGCGGCCTGCAATGGGTGGTGTTCGAACCAAACGACGAACCGCTCTGGGCCCAGATCCGGCTGAATGTCGGCGCCTTCATGCACGACCTGTTCCGCCAGGGCGCCTTCCAGGGTTCGTCGCCGCGGGATGCGTATTTCGTCAAGTGCGACAAGGACACGACGACGCAGTCGGACATCAACCTCGGCATCGTCAACGTGCTGATCGGCTTCGCGCCGCTGAAGCCGGCCGAGTTCGTGGTCGTCAAGCTCCAGCAGATGGCCGGCCAGATCGAAACCTGATCGGCCTCGGCCGCGACACCACCGCAAGAAAAGTCGTCACGTCCAAGTCGTAGACAAGGAGTAAAGCCCGATGGCGCAGTTCACGGTGAACGCCAGGCGCTTCGATCCCTACAAGAACTACAAGTTCCGCGTGAAATGGGACGGTCGGTTCGTCGCCGGGATCAGCAAGGTCAGCGCGCTGAAGCGCACGACCGAGGTCGTGAAGCATCGCGATGGCGGCGATCCGTCATCGTCGCGCAAGTCGCCCGGCCGCACGGAATTCGAGGCGATTACGCTCGAACGCGGCGTGACCCACGACAAGGCATTCGAACAATGGGCCAACAAGGTCTGGAATTTCGGCACTCTTCTCGGCTCGGAAAGCGCGCTGAAGGACTTCCGCAAGGACATCGTGATCGAGGTCTATAACGAGGCCGGCCAGCTTGCCCTGGCCTACAAGGTGTTTCGTTGCTGGGTCAGTGAATTCCAGGCCCTGCCCGATCTGGATGCCAACGCCAATGCCGTCGCGATCCAGCATCTGAAGCTGGAGAACGAGGGCTGGCTGCGTGACATCGAGGTCGCCGAACCCGCCGAACCGACCTTCACCGATCCGGCATAACGCCACCCAGGCCGTGGGGGACACCATGCTCGCGGCACCGTATCCCGCCGAACCGAACCTCGACGCCGCCGGGCTGATCGGCATCTGGGAAGATGCCATCACCGAGGCGCCACCCGCCCGCGCGGTCATGCTGCTGGCGCGCGCCTGGCCCGGCCATGACTGGTCACGCACGCCGATCGGCATCCGCGACCGCTGGCTGCTGCGCCTGCGCGAACGGCTGTTCGGTCCCGCCATGCCGGCGATCGCCGCCTGCCCGTCCTGCGCTGCGACGCTGGAACTGGAACTGATGACGACCGACCTGATCGCCGATGCGCCGGAGCCACCGGCCGAGGGCCTGTCGCTGGTGCAGGACGACGTGACGGTGCACTATCGCCTGCCGGACACGCTCGATCTGCTGACCGCCGCGGCGGCTCCGGCGGACACCCGCGCCGCCGTCCTGCTGGATCGTTGTGTGATCGACGTGACACGGTCCGGAACCGCGATCCCCCTGCCCGCGACGCTACGCCCCGCCATCGCGGCCGGCATGGCGGAGGCCGATCCGCAGGCTGACCCGCGCCTGGCTCTGGCGTGCCCCGGCTGCGGGCATGAGTGGACCGCGCCCTTCGATATCGCCGCCTACCTGTGGGAGGACGTCGAGGACTGCGCCCGCCGCCTGCTGCGCCAGGTCCACGACATCGCCCGCGCCTATGGCTGGACCGAGGACACGATCCTGCGTTTGTCCGCCCGCCGCCGCCGGATGTACCTCGAAGCCATCATGGGAACAGCATGAGCGATTTCCTGGGCAACCTGCTGGACCGCACGCTGGGAGAGACCCCGTCGATCCAGCGCTACCGTCCGTCCTTGTTCGAGCCGGTGGCCGAACCAGCGCCCCAGGCCGCCGAGACGCCGGCCGCCCTGCCCCCCCGCCGGGAACCGGACGCTCCCTTGCCCGCGCCGCCGCCCGCGCCCGCGTTCGCCGCGACGGAACCGTCCTTGCCCCCGCGTCAGGCCGCGATCTTTGCCGAACCGCAGGCCGCTCCCCCTGTCCAGGCCGCGCCTCCGCCCCCACCGGCGCCCCAGCCGTTGACCATCACGCATCACCACGAAACCCGCATCGAACGCCTGACCGAGCGCGTCGACACGATCGTGGAACGCACTCCGGCCGGGTCGTCCACGCCCCTTCCCGTCCCGCCCCCATCCGCTGCTGTTTCCCCACCCCCGATCGCCCCTTCGTTACCGTCCGCCCTGCCCGCCCCTCCATCCGTCATGGCCGGGCTTGACCCGGCCACCCACCCCGCGCCCGTCCGTCCACAGGCCGCCCCCCCAACACAGCCCCAAGCCCCAAGACGCGCCCCACCCCAGCCGCAAACCCCCGCCATCACCCGCGTCTCCCAGGCCCCTTCCCCCCAGCCCCAGGCCGCCCCCCCGCCCCCGGCCCCCATCGAAATCACCATCGGCCGCCTGGAAATCCGCGCCACCCAGACCGCCCCCGCCGCCCCACGCCCGCGCACCTCCCCGCGCGGCCCGGCCCTCGGCCTTGACGCCTATCTGCGCCAGCGCGGCGGAGGCACGCCATGAGCTCCCCCCTCGCCATCGCCGCCGTCACCGCCGCGCTGAAGGACCTGCTGAACGACGGGATGCTGAACCACGACCTGTCCAGCGTCGGCAGCTTCTCGGTCAGCGCCCTGCCGCCCGACCGCATCGCCACCGGCCAGACGGAGCCGAACCAGCTCAACCTGTTCCTCTATCAGGTCACCGCGAACCAGGGCTGGCGGAACGCCGACATGCCGTCCCGCGACGCCGCCGGCCAGCGCATCACCAACCCGCCCTTGGCGCTCGACCTGCATTACCTGCTGACCGCCTACGGCGCCGAGGACATGAACGCCGAGGTCCTCCTCGGCTACGCCATGCACCTGCTGCATGAGACGCCCGTGCTGACCCGCGCCGCCCTGCGTGCCGTGCTGGCCCCTGTCGATCCGGTCGACGGGTCCATCCTGCCCGGCCCCTTCGGCACCCTGTCAGCGATCGACCTCGCCGACCAGGTGGAGCTGGTGAAGATCACGCCCGCCTTCCTCAGCGGCGATGACCTGTCGAAGATGTGGACAGCGATGCAGGCCCGCTATCGGCCATCGATCGCCTATGTCGCCTCGGTCGTGCTGATCCAGGGCACCGCCGCCGCCCGCGTGGCCCCGCCCGTGCTGGCCCGCGGCGCGCAGGATCGCGGCCCGACCGCCACCGCCGAACCGGCCCCGACCCTGACCGGCGCGCGCCCGGCCGCGTCCAACCTGCTGCCGGCCCCGCGCCTCGGCGACGACCTGCTGCTGTCCGGCACCAGGCTGAACGGGCCGGGCACGATCACCGCCGTGCTGGCGGATTCGATCTCGGGGCGGGAGCATGTGCTGCCCCCCCTCGTGCCCCCCACCGCACGGGACATGACCGTCCATCTCCCCACCCCGGCGCAGGACGCGACCGCCATGGATGGCTGGTCCGTCGGCCCTCACCTCGCCTTCCTGCGCGTGGCCCGCCCCAACAGCCCGGTCTGGTCGACCAACGCCGTGCCCTTCGTGCTGGCCCCGACGATCACCGTCGCCCCCAACGCCGCCGCCGCGGGAGACTTCACCGTCACCGTGACCTGCGCCCCCCGCATTCGCCCGGCGCAGGAATCCGGCGTCCGCCTGCTCTGGGGCAGCACGACGGTCACCCCGGCCTCGATCACCACCCCCGTCGACCCGACCGCCCCGACGACGCTGACCTTCGACCTGACGGGCGTAGCCGCCGGCGAATACCTGGTGCGCCTGCGCGTCGGCGGCATCGACAGCCTGCCCGTCCGCTTCGCCGGCACCCCGCCCCGGCTGGAATTCGATCCCGCCCAAAGGGTCACGGTCGCATGAGCGGCGGCGGCTGGCAGGACGGCAACAACCGCTACCTCGCGGCGTCCCTGCGCTGGCTGCGGCTGCGGCTGGAGCGTCTGGCCGCCGACCGCCCTGTCCCCCAGGAACCCGAAATCGTCACCAACGGCATGTTCGGCCGCCGCCGCGTCATCGCCGCCCGTCCGATCGGGGAAACCCAGGCCGAACGGCTCGCCCGGGTGCAGCGCGAACTGACCGACGCGACCCAGATCCGAGAGGCCACCGCCCGGCTGGACCCACCGCCCGCCCTGATCCAGTTGCAGCAGATCTTCGGGCTCTCGGCTTTTGAGCGGGACACCCTGTTGCTCGCCGCCGCGCCGGAATTCGATCCCGGCCTGCCCGCGCTCTGCGTCGACGCGCTGGGGATGACGGCATCGCCCTACCCAACCTTTGCCCTGGCGATGATGGCGCTGGACGATCCGGCCTGGGACGCCATCGCCGCGCATCGCCCCTTGCGCCATGCCCGCCTGATCGAGATCGCCCAGACCACCGGCGCCGCCCTGACCGCCAGCCCGCTGCGGGCCGAGGAACGGGCGGTCAACTTCCTCAAGGGACCGAACGTCCTGGATGAGCGGCTGACGACCCTGGTCTCCCTCGTCCCGGCCGGCCGGGCGAACGACCTTGCGCCATCGCAGCGCGACGCCGCCGACGCCGCCATCGCCCGCCTGCGCGGGGCCGCCGGCTTGTCGCATCTTCCCTCGATCCAGTTGATCGGCGGGGACGCTGGCAGCCGCCTTCTGGTGGCGCGGGAAGCCGCCGTCGCCCTGCAACGCACGCTGTATCGCGTCGAGGCCCAGGCCCTGCCGCGCACCCCGCCCGAGATCGAGCAGTTCGCCAGCCTCTGGCGCCGGGAAAGCCTTCTGCTGCCGCTCGCGCTGTACATTGACGCCGATGAAGCCGAGGCCGCCGCCCCCGTCTCCCTGTTCCTCGCCCGCGAACCCGGCCTGGTGTTCATCGGCCTGCGGGAGGCCCCGCCCAGCGGCGCCAGCGCCTTCGCGGTAGAGGTCGAGCGGCCGACCGCCGCCGAACAGCGCGAGGCCTGGGCCATGGCCCTGGGCGATGACGCCGCCGCCCATGCCCTGACCGGCCAGTTCGACCTGAACCTGCACGAAATCCATGAGGTCACGGCCGCCGCCGAAGGGTTGGAGGCCGTCTGGGACCTCTGCCGCCGCCGCCTGCGCGCCCGGTTGGAACAACTGGCCCAGCGCCTCGCCCCCCGCCTGACCTGGGAAGACCTGGTCCTGCCGGAGGAACAGACGACCCAGATGCGCGGCATCATCGGCCAGTGCCGCGAACGCTTCCGCGTCTACGAGGAATGGGGTTTCGCCAGGCGCGCCAGCCGAGGCCTCGGAATCAGCGTACTGTTCGCCGGCGAAAGCGGCACCGGCAAGACCCTGGCGGCCGAGGTGCTGGCGAGCGAACTGAAACTCGACCTCTACCGCATCGACCTCTCCGCCGTGGTCAGCAAATACATCGGCGAAACCGAGAAGAACCTGCGCCGGATGTTCGAGGCCGCGGAACAGGGCGGCGCCATCCTGTTCTTCGATGAGGCCGACGCCCTGTTCGGCAAGCGCAGCGAGGTCAAGGACAGCCACGACCGCTATGCCAATATCGAAATCAACTATCTGCTCCAGCGCATGGAGGCGTTCAGCGGCCTGGCGATCCTGGCCACCAACATGAAGTCCGCGCTGGATACCGCCTTCCTGCGGCGCCTGCGCTTCATCGTGACCTTCCCGTTCCCGGGCGTGAAGGAACGCCGCCGCATCTGGGAACGCGCTTTGCCCGAGGAAACCCCGAAAGCCGGCCTCGATTTCGACCGGCTGGCTCGGTTGAATCTGTCCGGCGGGAACATCCACTCGATCGCCCTGAACGCGGCCTTCATGGCGGCGGGGCAACGCGGGCCGGTGACGATGCCGATCATGCTGTCGGCGGCCCGGATGGAACTGCGGAAGCTGGACCGCCCCTTCGCGGAGGCGGAATTCCGATGAACGCCCCCATCCGCCTGCATATCGATCGCCTGGTGCTGGACGGGATTGCCCTGGGGCCGGGAGATGCGGACCGGTTCCAGGCCGCGCTGGTCGAGACGCTGGGCGAACTGCTCCGGGTGGAGGGCGTCGGTGCTGGCTCCTCTCCGCTCTCGGCGTTGGGCGGCGGCGGGCACCCGCGCGCCCCTCTCTCCGTCATGGGCCACGGTGACCACCCGCGCGCCTCTGTCCCATCCGTCATGGCCGGGCTTGACCCGGCCACCCACGCACCGTCAGTGCCACAACGGGGTGGCACCGGCGCGGGGCAGTTGGCCGGGTCAAGCCCGGCCATGACGGAGCGGAGCCTCCGCGCCCCCACTATCGCAACCGGCACCTCCCCCACCGCCCTCGGCCAGGCCGTCGCGCGCGCCGTCCACGCCAGCCTCACCACCCAGCCCCGGGACGGAGGCCGCACATGAAGCACCGTCCCACCCGCTCCTCCATCGATCCCTCCCAGGCCGTCCGCCAGGAAGCCCAGGCCCGCGCCTTCTCCCGCCCAACCGAACGCCCCGCCGCCACAACGCAAAGCCCCTTCGGCCATCGCGAACCCGACGACCGCCTGCCAGGCGGCACCGGCCGTAAGTTGCCCACCCCGGTTCGGACCGCCATGGAAGCCCGCTTCGCCCGCGATTTCAGCATGGTGCGTGTCCACGACGACGCCACCGGCCACCGCGCCGCCGAGGATTCCGGCGGCAAGGCCCTCGCCTACGGCAACGACATCGCCTTCGCCCAGGGCGCTTTCGCGCCCGACCGGCCCGAGGGCCAGACCCTGATCGCCCACGAACTCGTCCATGTCGCGCAGCAGCAGGACAGCGGCATCGCCTCGGTCGCCCGCGACGGCCCCTCCGGCGGCGGCATCGGCGCCATCCCGCCCACGGAAGACTTCATCACCATGGACACCGCGGGGTCGGAGGACGCGCACGCGCTGTTCGGCCTCAACCGCGCCGAACTCAGCACCGCCGGGATCGAGGCGATGGTCACCGCCCTCGACAACCCCACCGGCCCCGTCACCGTCCATTTGCACGGCTATGCGAGCAACGAGGGCGATCCGACCTGGAACCGCAACCTCTCCGCCCACCGCGCCGTCGCCGCGAAGAAGGCGCTGGAGGCGCGCTTGCCCGAAGGCTCCCGCATCGTGCTGTTCGCGCATGGCGCGACGGCGGAATTCGGCACCGAGCGCAAGGACAACCGCCGCGTCGGCGTCAGCCTGATTGGGCCGGTCCGCGAATCCGGCTTCACCATGAACGTCAAGCTGCTGCCGCCTCTGCGCTTCGGGTTCGACCAGCCGGACCCCGCCGCCGGCCGGCCCGACCAGCCCTTGCTCGATCCCAGCAAGCCGCTGCTGCCGCAACTCCTCCCAGGCGCGCCGACCATCATCGGCCCCGTGCGGCCCGATCCGCTGGGCTTCGTAGTCCCCCCGATCATGACCCGCCGTGACCTGGTCGACCTGTCGGCCATCGGCGCCGGCATGGCCGCCCGTGGCGTGGCCCCAGGCACCTATGGCGACGTGCTGCAACTGTGGGACGAATCCTTCCTCCGCTACCGCGCCATGGGTCTCGGCGATGAATGGGCCGCTCGGCTGGCGAACTCCCAGATCTCCGGCACCACCGCGGCGCAGGCGCAACGCGACGCGCCGAACGCCATCGACCGGTCCAACGCGGACTGGAAGGCGGCGCATCCGGATGAGTTCGCAACCCCGATCCTGCAATCGCCCAACCTGTTCGAACTCCCGTCCTGGTTCATCAAGAAGAAAAAGCCATGAGCACCTTCCCCGGCTCCCCCCGGTTGATCCGCGGCGGTCTCGTGCTGATCGACAACACCACGGGCGCGGTGCAGCGGATCATCGCCCTGCAATACAATCCCGACACGCTGACCCGCAGCTTCCAGATCAAGGGCGTCGGCGGCGAAAGCGGCGACCATCTGGAGGCGCTGCGACTGAAAGGCCCGCCGATCGAAACGATCAAGGTGGAGGCCGAGATCGACGCCACCGACCAGCTTGAAACCGGCGACGCCCTGACGGTCGCGAACGGCCTGCATCCCCGCCTCGCCGCGCTTGAAACCATCATCTACCCGACCAGCGCGCATCTGCTCGCCAACAACATGGCGGCGTCCGGCGGATCGCTGGAAATCATCCCCGAGCAAGGCCCCCTGACCCTGTTCGTTTTCGGCCAGCAGCGCATCGTCCCCGTCCGCATCTCCGAACTCTCGATCACCGAGGAGAGTTTCGACCCCGCGCTGAACCCGATCCGCGCCAAGGTCTCTCTGGGCATGCGGGTGCTGACGATCGACGACATGGGCTTCGACGGCAAGGGCGGCGGCCTGTTCATGACCTACCTCCAGGCCAAGGAACGCCTCTCCACCCGCGCCACCGCCGGCTCCTTCGCCGCGCTTGGCATCAACGGCATTCCCTGAGGGCGCCCCGATGACCAACTTCAACTTCCCGCCCACCAGCCGCTATTACGGGATCGAGACGACGGTGCTGACCCTGCCCGATGGGCGGCAGGTGCGCCATCTCCGCCGCCGCCTGGTCCCGCCGGCCGAGAACTTCGCCACCCTGTCCACCGTCACGGTGAAGGAGGGCGACCGGCCGGACACGCTGGCCGCCGCCAACCTCGGCGATCCGCAGGCATTCTGGCGGCTGGCCGACGCCAACACCGTCTCCCGCCCCGAGGAACTGACCGAAACCCCCGGCCGCACGGTCCGCGTCACGCTGCCGGAAGGCTACCCGGCGATGCCCGATGCTTAAGGGCGTCCATCTGACGCTGATGATCGGACCCGCGGTGCCCGTCCCGGCGCCGAAGGTGGTGATGGACGCGCTGCTGTCGATCGAGGTGACGAACGGCAAGGACAAGTCCGGCTTCCAGCTCACGTTCGGGATCAGCAAGGAGTCGACCCTGCTGAAGACGATGCTGCCGGCCGGCTATTTCGATCCCATGACGACCCGCGTGATCATCGCCGTCACGATGGGCGGGCTGCCGACCGTGCTGATGGACGGGATCGTGACGCGCCACGAACTCGCCCCCTCCAACAGCCCCGGGCAATCGACGCTGACGATCACGGGCGAGGACCTGAGCGTGCTGATGGACATCGTCGAGATGCCCTTCATGCGCTATCCGGCCACGCCCGCGATCGGGCAGGTCTACCTGATCCTGGCTAAATACGCGGCGTTCGGCGTCATTCCGCTGGCGATCCCGCCCTTCATCAACG
>CANJSR010000109.1 GCA_947476855.1 Acetobacteraceae bacterium | reverse complement strand
GGGCAGCGGTTCCTCGACCCGGGCGAGGCGATGCCCGTCGGTCGCGACCGCGCGCAGCACCTTCACGCCGTCATTCTCGGTCGCGTGCAGATAGATGCCGTTGAGGTAGTAGCGGGTTTCCTCCGTGCTGATCGCGAACCGCGTCCGGTCGATCAGGCCCCGCAGCGTCTGCGCCGACAGGCTGAACCGGTGCGGCAGCGTGCCGGCGGTCATCGAGGGGAAGTCTTCCACCGGCAGCACCACGAGGCTGGTGGCATACCGTCCGGCCCGGAGCGCCAGTTGCGCGTCCCCGCCCGGATGATCGAGTTCCACCTCGGCCCCGTCCGGCAGCTTGCGGACGATTTCATACAAGGTCGCGGCCGGTGCCGTGCAGGCACCGTTCCGGCTCGTGCTGGCGGGCACGTCCTCGACGATCGCGATTTCCATATCGGTCGCGGTCAGGGTCAGCTTGCCGTCCCGCACCGCGATCATGATGTTCGCGAGGATGGGGATGGTGTTGCGACGCTCTACCACGCTCTGACCATGGGCCAGCGCCTTCAGCAATGTGGCGCGATCGGCCTTCAGCTTCATCGTCTCAGATCCCTCAGGGTTCGGCAGGCGAGAACGGACGCCCCGCGACCAGCATGCCGGACGCCCGTTATAAGCAGACTCGGGGCCGCAGTGTAGCAACCCGCTTGAAGACCCGCCAGACGTCGCGAACAAGATGCCACGAACAGGGGAAATCGGCACACTGGCGCGGCACGGGATCGCCCCGCGCCATGGCCAGGGCCGAGCCCCCTTGCCGAATCATTCCAAGGCCGGAAAATGCCGGCGCGGATACCCCCCCTTCGGACCACGCCAAGGAACAAGCCTCATGTTGCACGCGGCGCTCGGCATGGCCTCCCTTCTCCTGCTGGCCTGGCTGCTCAGTGAGAACCGGCGCGCCATCGCCTGGCGGACGGTCGCGGTGGGGATCGCCCTGCAGGTTGGCCTGGCCCTGGTGCTGATCGGCATTCCGGCGGCCAACAAGGTTCTGTACCTGCTGAACGCGGCGGCCGAGGCGCTGCACCACGCCACCACCGTCGGGACGACCTTTGTCTTCGGCTACCTCGCCGGCCCGCCCTTGCCATTCACCGAAAGCCGACCGGGCGCGAGCTTCATCCTCGCGTTCCAGGCCCTGCCGATGGTGCTGACGATCAGCGCCCTCGCCGCGCTGCTGTTTCACTGGGGCGTCCTGCAACGGATCGTCTCCGGCTTCGCCTGGGTGCTGCGCCGGCTGATGGGCGTGTCCGGTCCGCTCGCCTTGGGCGCCGCGTCCCATGTGTTCGTGGGCATGATCGAGGCACCCTTGCTGATCCGCCCCTACCTCGCCCGCATGTCGCGGGGGGAGTTGTTCGCGCTGATGGCCTGCGGGCTGGCCGGAGTCGCCGGGACCGTGATGGTGATCTACGCTTCCTTCCTCAATCCGATCGTGCCGAACGCGCTGGGCAACATCCTGATCGCCTCGGTCATCAGCACGCCGGCGGCGATCGCGGTGGCGGCGATCATGGTGCCCTTCGCCGCGGCCGAGGACACGGACAGCCATTTGATCATCCATGATCCGCCGGCCAGCGCGATGGATGCGATGGTCAAGGGCACGATGGACGGCATCCCGATCCTGGCGGCGATCCTGGCCACGCTGCTGGTGACGGTCGCGATGGTGACGCTGGTCAACATGGGGCTGGGGCAACTGCCGGACTGGGACGGCGCGCCGGTCACGCTGCAACGGATCTTCGCGCTGCCATTCCGCCCGGTGATGTTCCTGATCGGCGTACCCTGGGCCGAGACCGCCGCTGCCGCGAACCTGATGGCCACCAAGACCGTGCTGAACGAATTCGTGGCCTACCTGAATTTCTCCCAGGCCGGACCCGAGGCCTATTCGGTGAAGACCCGCATGATCATGACCTATGCGCTGTGCGGATTCGCCAATTTCGGCAGCCTGGGCATCCTGATCGGCGGCCTGGGCATGATGATCCCGGAACGCCGGCGAGAGGTCGTGGGCCTGGGCATGCGCGCCATCCTGGCCGGCACGATGGCCACCTGCATGAGCGGTGCGGTCGCGGGGGCGATCGCGGGCTGACCGCGTGGGAATAGATGGGGGGGTAACCGCGTAGTCACAGACGCGGGCAACCGCATCGGCGCCATCGCGCGGTCGATTGGCCATCCGAAACCGCGCCGTAACGATCCCTCCCTATTCTGGCACCCGCGCGCGTCATCCTGCGCGCCCGTCCCGACAGGAGTGGACAGATCCCATGAAAGCCATCCTTCTGCCGGTGCTTGCCGGCATCGCGATCTTCTTCGGCATCCCGATGCTGAACGAAAATTCGATCAACCCCTGCGGCGCCTATAATGAGATGGCCGTCCGCACCGGCGCCCCCACGCTGGGAGGCCAGACACCGCCGCCCGATCCCTTCGGTGGCAAGGGCATCGCCGGCATGCTGCAAGGGGCGGCCAAGGGCCAGGTCCCGCAGATCAAGCCCGCCGCCCAGACGGCTCCAGCCGACCCGATGATCGGCCTCACCTGCACCACCCGCTACTGGCAAGCCATGACCGGCCTCGGCAAGCTCGGCTGATCCGGGTTTGCGGGCACGCGCGATCGCCCATAAGGTTCTGCCTCGATACGAATGGGAGGGGGAACGACATGCACTGGACCGATCGCCGGGAGGCCTACCGCGCCGTCATCGGCGGAACCGAATGCATCCATCCAGGATCGGTGTTCGACGCCATGTCGGCCCGCATCGCCGAAGACCTGGGCTTTGAGGTCGGCATGTTCGCCGGATCGACCGCGTCCCTGACCGTCCTGGGCGCACCGGACCTGATCGTGCTGACATTGTCCGAGTTCGCCGCCCAGGCCTACCGCATCAACCGCGCCGGCAAGCTGCCGCTGATGGTCGACGCCGATCACGGCTACGGCAACGCGCTGAATGTGATGCGGACCGTGCAGGAGCTGGAAACCGCCGGCGTCGCCGGGATGATGGTGGAAGACACCATCCTGCCCCGCACCTTCGGTGAGAAGAAGCCCGGCCTGATCGCGATCGAGGAAGGCATCGGCAAGATGCGCGCCGCCCTGCGCGCGCGGGAGGACAAGTCGATGGTCATTATCGGCCGCACCTCCGCGGCCGCGCTGACCAGCCCCGAGGACGCACTCGCCCGCGCCAAGGCCTACCAGGCAGTCGGCGTCGACGCGATGTTCTTCGCTGGCGGGGTGACGCCCGCCTTCCTCGACGCCGCGCACGCGGAACTGCGGATCCCCATCATGCTGGGCGGCGGCGGCATGCCCGACCGGGCAACCCTGGCCAGCAAGGGCGTGCGCATCGCCCTGCAAGGCCACCAGCCGATCATGGCCGCCGTACAGGCCGTCCACGACACGCTGAAGGCCCTGCGCGACGGGACCAAGCCGTCCAACCTGAAGGGCGTCGCCTCGGCCGAGACCATGGCGCGGGTCACGCGGGAAGGCGACTACAAGGCCTGGACAGACGAATTCCTGAACTGAACACAGTAACGACTGAGGTAGAACACCACCGGGGGAGGGCCGGCCCGCAAGCGGACCGACCCGTTCCCCTACCGCAGTTCGATGGTGATCTTGACCTTGCGGTACAAAATCACCAAGATCAGCAGCAGGACGAGGAGATGGCTCAACATCTCTGACCTCCCAGTGTTGAGCCGGCGGGGGTACTCCCGCCGGCTTCTCCATTTTCAGGCCCAAAGATGAACAAAAGGTTGATGCGCTCGGCGTTTTTTCGCGCGCTGCCGCTGACCTGGCCTTGATTGCATACACACGCATGTAACGAACAGCGCCTGACACCCCCCTCGCGCCCCGATGGCCTCTCCCGTTATCCTGGCGCAGAGCAACCCGGGGACACCCATGAACGACCTTTCCTCGTTGACCGACACGCTGGCCGAGGCCGACCGTCGGCATCTCATCCATCCGCTGCACCACCCGAAGGACCACCTCGGCGCCCGTATCTTCACCGAGGGCAAGGGCGCGATGCTCCACACCACGGAAGGGCGCGAATACATCGACGGCCTGTCCTGCCTGTGGAACGTCAATATCGGCCACGGGCGCCAGGAACTGGCGGCCGCCGCGGCGGAACAGATGGGCAAGCTGGCCTATGCGTCGGCCTATGCCGGCTATTCCAACGAACCGGCGATCCGGCTGGCTGAACGCATCGTCGGCCTCGCCTATGACAACATGGCCGCCGCCTATTTCACCACCGGCGGTGCCGAGTCGAACGAGAGCGCCTTCAAGTTCGCCCGCTACTACTGGAAGCGGATGGGCAAGCCCGACAAGGTCAAGATCCTCTCCCGCAGCTACGGCTATCACGGCGTCACCATGGCCGCCATGAGCGCGACCCGCCTCGCCGGCTACCAGAAGATGTTCGGCCCGATGGTACCCGAATTCCTCCAGGTCGCCCCACCCTACCCCTATCGCTGGCCCGGCAACGGCGATGCCGGCATCGGCGCGGCGGAAGCCGTGGAGCAGGCGATCCTCGAGAACGGGGCCGACACGGTCGCCGCCATCATCTGTGAGCCCGTGATGGGTGCCGGCGGCGTCATCGTCCCGCCCCCCACCTACTTCCCGGCCTTGCGCGAAATCTGCAACCGCCACGACGTGCTGCTGATCGCCGATGAGGTCATCACCGGCTTCGGCCGCACCGGGCGCTGGTTCGCCCTCGGCCATTGGGGGATCGAACCCGACCTGATGTCCTTCGCCAAGGGCGTGACCAGCGGCTATCTGCCTTTGGGCGGCGTCATGGTCTCCAAGCGCATCCACCAGGCGATCGAGGACGCGCCGCCGGACGAAAAATTCATGCATGCCGCGACCTACTCGGGCCATCCGGTCTGCTGCGCCGTCGCGCTGGCCAACATCGACATCATCGATAAGGAAGGCCTGGTCGAACGCGCCGCCGTCCAGGGCAAGCGGTTCCTGGAGGGTTTGCAGACCCTGACCTCCCTGCCCGCCGTCGGCGAAGTCCGCGGCCTGGGCATGATGGCCGCCGTCGAACTGGTCGAAGACAAGGGCACCCGCAAGCCCGCCATCGGCCTGGGCGGCCGCGTGGTGGCCGAGGCCGGCAAGCGCGGCCTCATCATGCGCCAGCGCGGCGGTGGCGACGGTCCGCCGCCGTCGGGCGACTCGCTGTGCCTGGCCCCGCCCTTGATGACGCCGGAAGACACGCTCGACCGGATCGTCCAGATCGTCGGCGAGTCGATCGCGGCCGCCTCCTAGGCCCCGGACGGCGCGGGATCGCCCCCGCGCCGTCTATACCCCTGCGGCGGCGCGCGCCTTGGGGATCAGGGCCTCCAGCGCCTGAATGCGGGTGACCGGCGCCGGATGCGTCGCCAGGAAGGTCGGCCCCCGCTGCGGCACCATGGCGTCCATCCGCCGCCAAAGCGCCGGCGCCTGGGCGGGATCGAACCCGGCCTTGGTCATCGCAAACAGCCCGAGTTCGTCCGCCTGCAATTCCTGATTCCGCGAGTAGGGCAGCAGGAGCCCGAACTCGGTCCCCGCTCCCAGCACCGCCGCGATCTCGTTCGCATAGGGCACGTTCGAGAGCCCCAACGCGACGTTGATGACGCGCAGGCCCAGGTTCCGCATCGCGTCGGCATTCATTCGGGACTGGCCGTGGCGGGCGGTCACGTGCCCGATCTCATGCCCGATCACCGCGGCGAGTTGGTCTCGGTTCTCCGCCACGCGGAACATCCCCTCGAACACGCCGATCTTGCCGCCCGGCAGGGCAAAGGCGTTGACCTGCGAACTGGCGAACAACTGCACCTGCCAGCGCGACGGGTCATGCCCATTCGCCCGCAGAAGCCGGTCCGAAATCTCCCGCACGATCCCCTGTCGGCGCGCGTCCTGGCTCGGCGGCGTCGTCGCGCGGATCTGCTGCCAGGTCTGGAAGCTCATGGCCTGCACCTGGCTTTCCGGCACCAGGTTGATGATCCAGTCATCGGCGTCGCAGCCGCCCAGCAGTGGCGCGGTCACGGCCACCGCCCCCGCGCCCCGCAGCAGGCGGCGGCGCCCCAGATCGGGCAGCCCGGTGCATTTCACGCACATCGAACCCGTCAAACTCCTGTTCTCGTGGCCGGGAATGGCCGACCCCGGGTAAGATAGGAAGCCGGTGCGCCGAAATTGAGGCCACCCCATTTTGCCACACCCACCAATCCCGCTACATTCCTCCCCCACACTCTCGACCAACAGGGGAACCGTCGGAAATGTCCAAGCGAATCGCGATTGTCGGGGCCGGCGCCGTCGGCGGCTATGTCGGCGCGCATCTGACCGCGGGGGGCCACGACGTCACCCTGATTGATACCTGGCCCGAGCACGTCGAGGCGCTGAAGGCCAACGGCATGGAAATCTACGGGATGACGCCCGAGGAGCGGATGACCGTCAAGGTCAACGCCATGCACCTGACCGAGGTCCAGAACCTCGCGAAGCAGAAGCCGATCGACATCGCGTTCATCTCGGTCAAGTCCTACGACACCGTCTGGGCCACCCAGATGATCCGGCAGTACCTCTCGGCCGGCGGCTGCGTCGTGTCCATGCAGAACTGCATCAATGAGGAACGGGTGGCCGGCGTCGTCGGCTGGGGCCGCACCCTCGGCTGCATCGTCACCGGCGGCGTGGGCGTCGACCTGTACGAACCCGGCCATATCCGCCGCGGCTATGCCAAGCGGGCCGACATCACCTCGTTCTACATCGGTGAGCCCACCGGCCGGATCACCAAGCGGTCCGAGGAAATCGCCGACATCATGAAAAGCGTCGATGCCTCCAAGGCGACCGACAACCTGTGGGGCGAACGCTGGACCAAGCTCTGCGTCAACGGCATGCGGAACGGCGTCTCGGCCGCCACCGGCATGGGCGGCAACGCCCGTGACCAGCACGACGCGGTCCGCCGCATCTGCATCGCCCTCGGCGGCGAATCCGTCCGGGTCGGCCAGGCGCTCGGCTACAAGCTGGGCAAGGTGGGCGCCCTGCCGTTCGAGGAACTGGCCAAGGCCATGGAAGGCGACAAGGCGGCCTATGCCGAAATCTCCCGCCTGATGGTGGAAGGCGGGGCGGGGCAGGCGGAACGCAGCGATTATCAGCGCCCGTCGATGGCCCAGGACATGGAAAAGGGCCGACGGACCGAGATCGAGTTCATGAACGGCTTCATTGCCAGCGAAGGCGCCCGCGCCGGCGTTCCGGCACCGACGCATGAGATGCTGACCCGCCAGGTGCTGCGCGTCGAGCGCGGCGAAATCCCCCAGCGGCCGGAAAACGTGCTGATCAATAGGTGATTGCGGAAACGTGGCCGGAACCCTCTTGCGGTTCCGGCCGCAAACCCTTAGGAACGCGGCCTCGCGGTTGGTTTAGGGCGCATAGCTCAGCGGGAGAGCACTACCTTGACACGGTAGGGGTCACAGGTTCAATCCCTGTTGCGCCCACCATTTCCAACCGGATCAGGCACTTGGGAGTGATTATTCCTCCTCCCCCGGCGGTGCGTCCAGCACCGAGAACGCCAGGGTGACAAGTTGCTCCGCCGCGCCGGAATAGCCGGCGACATCGGCGGCCTGGGCCAGGGCGATCAGCCGGTCCGACAGCATCAGCGGGCTGAACACGGCGGGCGGCACGGACGGCATCGTCGAAAGCTGCGTCATGGGCTTTTCCCTTCGGTGGCTGGTTTTGGGCCGTGAAAGGGAGCATGCGCCCCGATTATTGACCGGAGGTTAACCGCCGAGCCCTTTGAGTCGGATTTTCCCGACCATCGCATTCATGATTTCCGCGGCGCCTCCAGCAGCGCCAGAACCCGCAGCGCCGAGGCAAGCGGGTGATCCGGCTGTCTATTCCCGTCTACCTGGGCAACCAGGGTGGACAGCGACTCCCCCCGCTGCGCCGCCAGGGCGGTTAACGCGTCCCAGAAAGCCGGTTCCAGGGCGACGCTCGTGCGATGCCCGGCCAGGGAGAAACTGCGCTTGATGAGGGTGCTCATGCCTGGTGCGGCGTCCTGGCGGAGGGACTCGGAAACCTTCTCCCCGTGATGACGGCCAAACGGCTGCCGGCCCTCGTCATGCCGAACAATGGGCCGTAGCCCCCGGTCATGATGGCCTCCACACTGCCTCCCCACGCCATGGCGGCCGAAGGGATACCTTCTCTCGTCGTGGCGGCCGAAGGGCCGCCACCCACGACTTCCCTGCCCCTGGCCCGCAAAGGGGTGGCTCGCAGGCTTGCGCCTACAATGACGATGCGCCTCATTCCCCCGCCCCCAACCGCCCCGCCGCCCAACGCGCGGCCTCGGCGACCACGGGGTCGGGATCGGCGACCAACCCCTGAGCCACCGGCCGCAGCGACGGATCGGCCGAATTGCCGATCGCGTTCAGAACATTGCGGATGAACCGGTTCCGCCCGATCCGCTTGATCGGGGACCCGGCGAACAGCGCGCGGAACCCGGCATCATCCAGCCTCGCCAGGTCCGCCAGCGCCGGTGCCGCCAGGTCCGTCCGCCCCCGCAACTTCTCATGCGCCGTGGGCACCGCGAACCGGTTCCAGGGGCACACCGCCAGGCAATCGTCGCAGCCATAGATGTGGTTGCCCATCAAGGGCCGCAGTTCCACCGGGATCGGCCCATGATGCTCGATCGTCAGGTAGGAGATGCAGCGGCGTGCATCGAGCCGGTACGGTGCCGGGAAGGCATCCGTCGGACACACCGTCAGGCAGCGCGCACAGGTGCCGCATCGGTCGGCGTGCGGCGGGTCGGGCGGGATGTCCAGGGACGTATAGATCTCCCCCAGGAACAGCCAGGAGCCATGCTGGCGGGAGACCATGTTGGTGTGCTTGCCCTGCCAGCCCAGGCCGGCGCGCATGCCCAGGGGCTTCTCCATGACCGGCGCCGTGTCGACGAACACCTTCACGTCCGACCCAAAGCGGGACACCAGGAACTGCGCCAAGTGCTTCAGCCGGCCCTTCACGATGTCATGATAGTCCCGGTTGCGGGCGTAGACCGAGATCGTGGCCCGGTCCGGTTGGTCCAGGGACGCGAGGGGATCATCCTCGGGCGCGTAGGACAGGCCGAGAGCGATGACGGACCGGGCGTCGGGCCAGAGGGCACGGGGGTGGGCTCGCTGGTCGGCGCGATCGGCGAGCCAGCCCATGTCGCCATGATAGCCAGCGGCGAGGAAATCGCGCAGCCGGTCCCGCGCCTCCGGCCCGAGATCGGCCGAACAGAAGCCGATGGCGTCGAAGCCGATGGCCAGCGCGCGGTCGCGGATGGCGGGACGGGGATCAGGCGACAGCCACGTCCTCCCAGAACCCGAAGCGCCCGCCCACCGCGGCCCTCGTGGGCTGAGGCGCCTCATAGCACCAGGCGTTGCGTGGGTGGCGGGTGCCGTCGACGACCACGTCGTAGAACTGGACACCATGCGGGCAGGCGCGGTCGGAGTCGGTCTTCGGCGCCTTCTCCAGCCAGTCGAGGCGGACCGTGGCGGGCGGGAAGTAATGATAGCCGCCGACTTCCACGATGTCGTCGCTGGCGGCGATGGTCTTGCCGTTCAGAGTGGCTTGCATGGGGGTGGCCTCCGGTTTGGGATGGGAGAGGCGGGGGGAATTCTTTGGCGGGCGCGGGGGTCGTCGTGGGGCGCCGGGTTGGGGGTTATGGAGGGGGCTGCGTCCTGGATATGGTTGGGAATTTTAGCACGGAGGAAGAAGGGAGGAGTCACGAAGGACGGGGAGATGATTGGGGTCGGTGTCGAGGATGGCGGGGATACGCCGGCCTGCGAGCCTGCGAGCCTGCGAGCCTGCGAGCCTGCGAGCCTGCGAGCCTGCGAGCCTGCGAGCCTGCGAGCCTGCGAGAAATCTGGCGGGACGGTCCGTTGTCCACCCCTCCTCCGTCGTCCTCCGTGACGTTCTCCCTGCTCCTCCGTGCTTCACAGCGGAGGCCGACGCGGGAGCGGGACCGACGTTCGTCGCCCCCGCATCGCCCCCCTGCCACACGTCACCTCGGACAGACGACCGAGGCCCCCACTCTCCCACTCACCCCTGCCGATAGAGCTTCACTGCGTTGTTCAGGAAGAAGTCCCGCTTCTTCTTCTCATCGACGGGCATCGGCAGGACATGCGCCGGATCATCATAATCCCAATGCGGGTAGTCGGTCGCGAACAGCAGCTTGTCCCAGCCGATCCAGTCGATGGTATCGAGGACCTGTTCGCGCTTGATCGGCTCCTCCATCGGCTGCGTCGTCAGCCACACCTGCCGTCGGAAATACTCGCTCGGCAGCATCTTCAGATGGGGGGTTTCATCCCGCAGGGTCTTCGCCAGCTTGTCCAACCGCCACAGCAACGACGGCGTCCAGGCAAAGCCGGACTCGATCAGCACCAGGCGGAAATCCGGCAGACGCTCAAACACGCCTTCCATGATCATGGAGGTCATGAACGTCTGGCAGGACTGCGCGTGCCCGACCATGTCCTCGATATAATAGGACGGCCAGCCGGCGCCGCTGACGGGATAGCCGCCAAAGCCGAACGCATGCACGCCGATCGGCAGTTTCGCGGCGGCCGCGGCCTCATACACCTTCCAGTAGCGCTTCTGACCCGGCGGTTCGGCCGTGCGGTTCAGCATCAGGATCTGCACGAAATGCGGATCGGACGCATAGCGCTTGATCTCCTGCACCGCGGCGTCCGCATCCTCGAACGGGACGACGATCGATCCCTTGAGCCGCGGCTCGGGGATCAGCCATTCGTGCAGGATCCACTCATTCATCGCATGGCACACGGCGGCGCCGAGTTCGCGGTTCTGGAACGCCTGCCCGTTTTCGCCGGTCGGGTTCAGGATGCCCAGGACACAGTTGTTTTCGTCCAGCAACTGCTTCTGCATGAACGACAGGGAGCTGCCGGGGCTGCCGCCCTCGGGCGGGTTGGAGTCCCGTCTGGCGGCGTTGGGCTGGCCTTTCGGGTAGGCGGGGCCCTTCTGGTAGGCTTGGCGCAGGCGGGCGCCGTAGGTCTGGAAATGCTCGATCCAGCGCTGCTCCATATAAGGATGCAGCACCTTGTCGTTCGGCCGCGTCGGATGGATGTCGCAATCGGCCGTCGCGAGCTTCGATGTCTTGGCGGCTTGCGGCGTGGGCCGTGTGGTGACCTGGACGTTCATGGGACCGTCTCCGTCAGGCGGGCATAGGTGGCCCGGGGATTGTCGATCATGATCTTGCGCACCAGTTCGCGGGAAAGACCAGCGGGGATCACATCCTCGTTGTCGAACTGCCAGTGCGGGTAGTCGGTGGAGAACAACAATAGTTCATCCGAGTCCATGTGTTCCATCAGCTTTTCCATGGCGGCGCCGTCGGGCGGGCCGTCGCAGGGGGTGATGGTCAGGCGGACATTGGACTTCACGATTTCCATGGGGGCGCGGTCGACCCAGGGGATTTCCATGCGCAGGCCGCGCCAGAACTTGGTGAGGCGCCACAGATGGCCGGGCAGCCAGGTAAAGCCGGATTCCAGCAGCACGACCTTCAGGTCGGGGAACTTGGTGAACACACCCTCACAGATCAGGGACGACAGACCCTGCTGGAAGGCGGCGGATTGCGCGGCGTAGTCCTCGGTGTAGTACGTGGGCCAGCCGAGGGGCGTGACCGGGTGGCGGTAGGCGCTGCCGGCATGGATGCCGATTGGTAGGCCATGGCGTTCCGCGGCGGCGTAGATCGGCCAGTAGTGGCGCTTGCCCAGCGGCTGGTCGCCCATCACGAGCATCAGGATCTGCACAAAGCGGCGATCCGGGGCGACGCGGTTGATTTCCTCGACCGCCAGTTCCGGGTTCTGGGCGGGAACGACGATGGAGGCGCGCAGGCGCGGTTCCTTGTCCAGCCATTCCTTCGCCATCCAGTCGTTCACGGCCTTGGCGAAGCCGGCGCCCATGTCCTCACTGAACAGAAGCTGCACGCCGTACAGGCAGTTGGCGATGGCGATGGAGGTCTGGAACGGGTTCAGCGCATGCCGGCGCAGGGCATCGAGGTCGGAGCCAGGCTTGGCTCCGCCCGGCAGGCGCCAGTCGGGGCGGCAGGTCAGCGGCGCGTTGACGGGGTAGGAGATCGAGTCGAGCTCATGCATGCCGCGCTGGATGATGATGTCGCGCCAGTGGTCGGACAGGTACGGGTGCAGGGCCTTGAGGCTGGGCACCGAGGGATGGATGTCGCAGTCGATGCCGCCGGGTTCGATCAGGCTCATGGGTCCTCGCAGCCGGGGCGGCGTTGGCCGGCGCCCCG